>NZ_CP141944.1:300000-452500 GCF_035658495.1 Novosphingobium sp. RL4
GACGATATCCGAGCTGTCCGAGTGATAGACCAGCTTGTCGCGTACCTTGGAGGACAGCGCGGTGGGATCGTCCATGGTCTTGTCGCTGGTGGCGTAGACGTGGTCGATCAGGTCGCCCATCTCGTTCTGGCGGATCGGATCGCCCATATGCAGGCCGAGCACGTAGTAGATCGCGTTAGACAAGGCATCCGAATAGAGCTGGGTGCACAGGCCCCGGACCAGCACGAAACCGCGCCCATAGTCCACGTCCGCGCCCCATGATTCGACGGCATCGGCGCAGGCGACCAGCGGATATTCCTCGGCAGTGACGGTGCGCAGGTCCGGGTTCTCGGCCAGGAAGCGGGTACCCAGCTGCTCCAGTTCGGCAACCTGATCGTCCGAGAGCATGTAGATCCACTCGTCGGTAGCGGCCAGTCGGTCTCCGCGCCATGCGGCAGCAGTGGTGACGGGCGGGACGGCCTCCAGCGGCGCGGGAGCGGAACTGGCCATGCTTCGTGAGTCCTTCTCTGGGTCTGTAGCTATTGCCGGAGACCCTAGGCGGAATGCCACAATGTGACTTGGCGAGCGATGCCCGAAACCTTTTCCCCATGCGCATCCCATGATCGAACGGACTTCGATTGCGCAGGACAGAAATAGAACATAATATGAACATATGTTCGATTCGAGTCGCCTCAAACGTGCCGCGAGCCTCGTGCAGCCCTCTCTTGAGGGCTGGCCCGAGGCGCCTTTGCAGCAGGACGGCGTTCACGAATTCTACGCCGCCGGCGCTCAGGACGGCAGCGCCGCACTCGCCCTGGCCCTGCTTTGCGTGGTTCAGGGCACGGTCCAGAGATGCAGGCCAAGCGGACCGCTGATCTGGCTGCGTCTGGCAAAGGGCAAGCAATCCCGGCAGCGCCCTTATGCGCCCGGCCTTGCCGAACTCGGCATCGATCCCGCCGCGATAGTGCTGATGCGCCTGCCCGATATCCAGAGCCTGCTGCGCGCGGGTGTGGACTGCGTGCGGCACGGCGGCGCGGCAGCGGTGGTGATGGAGATGGACGGGCGCGCGCCAACCTTCGATCTTACCGCTTCCCGCCGTCTCGCGCTGGCGGCGGAACAGAGCGGCACCATGGTGATGATCGTGCGCAGCGGCGCCGAACCGACGCCCAGCGCCGCCCATACCCGCTGGCAAGTGGCCAGCGCGCCCTCGGTGCCCCTGCCCGCCGATGCACCGGGAGGTCCGGTGTTCGACATTACCCTGCTGCGCCGGCGCGGCGGGCGAGAGGGACTCAACCTGCAACTGGAATGGGATCGTGAGCGAGGCACCTTCCGAGCACCGATACCTGGCCGAGCGCCGATACTTGGCCGCCCGCCGCTATCTGGCGATCTATCTGCCCTTCCTGCCGTCCGAACGGGCGATGCGGGAAGGCGCAGCGCCGCCTGACGCGGCTTTCGCCCTCATCGCGAAGCAACGCGGGGCGCAGCGCATCATGGCACTGTCCCCCGCCGCGCTTTCGCTCGGCCTTTCGGCGGGGATGATGCTGGCCGACGCCCGCGCGCAGGAACCCGACCTTGTCGCGCTGGAGCATCGCCCCGAAGCGGACAATGCCCTGCTGCTGCGCGTGGTCGAGGCCTGCGAGCGTTACACGCCGATGGTCGCCCCCGATGGCGAGGACGCAATGGTGCTAGACCTCACCGGCTGCTTCGACAGTCTGGAAATGGACGAAACCGGCGTGCGGAACGATCTCGTAACCCGCCTCTCCCGGCTGGGTCTGCGCGCACTGGCCGCCTCAGCCGCAACCCCGGATGCGGCGCTCGCGCTCGCCCGCTTCGGCAAGAGCAGCTTGCGCGAACTGCCGGTGAGCGCGCTCGCCCTGGGAGAAGACGCCCACCTCGCCCTGCGACGGGCGGGGCTGCGCACTGTCGGACAACTCGCGGACCGCCCCCGCGCGCCTCTCGCCGCCCGGTTCGGCAAGGCCATGTCGATCGCGCTCGCCCGCCTGCTGGAGGAGCAGGATCGGCGCATCACCCCGCACCGCACCCTGCCCCCGATCTGGGTGGAGCAGCGTTTCGCCGAACCGATGGCAACGGTCAAACCCCTGCTCGGCGTGATCGAATGGCTGGCCGGACAGGCGCGGGATCTGCTCGTCGCGCGCGGACGCGGGGGGCGCCGCTACGAAGTCTCCCTGTTTCGCACCGACGGTCATATCGCCCGGCTGGCGGTAGACAGCGGCTTGCCCCTGCGCGAACCTGCCGATGTCGTGCGGCTGTTTCGCGAACGCATCGAATCGCTGGCCGATCCGCTCGATCCGGGATTCGGCTACGACCTGCTGCGCCTTTCCGTTCCGCTGCATGAAGACGTATCGGAGGGACAGGTTCGGCTGGATGAAGAGACCTCCGGCAAGCCGGACCTCGCCCCCTTGCTGGACCGCTTGCAGGTACGCTTCGGGGCCGAATGCCTTCACCGCTTCGCCCCGCGCGATGAACATTTGCCGGAATATGCAGACCGCCTCGTACCCGCCGCTTCGGCCCCACAATCCTGGCCCCAGCCGGAAGTGGGCGAACCGCCCCTGCGCCCGCTGTTCCTGTTCGACCCGCCCCAGCCTGTCACCGTCCTGGCCGAAGTGCCCGACGGCCCCCCGCGCCGGTTCGGCTGGCAGGGCCGGCAACACCGGGTCGTGCGGCAGGAAGGTCCGGAGCGCCTCGCCTATCCCTGGTGGAAGACGGTCGAGGCCACAGGCCCCACCCGCGACTACTATCGGATAGAGGACGAGGACGGCCGCCGCTTCTGGCTGTTCCGCCACGGCCTTTACGGCAGCGAGAAGACCGATCCCCGCTGGTATCTGCACGGCGTCTTCGCATGAGTGCGGACACGCCGCCTTATGTCGAATTCGCCACGA
Source organism: Novosphingobium sp. RL4 (assembly GCF_035658495.1). Classification (NCBI taxonomy): domain Bacteria; kingdom Pseudomonadati; phylum Pseudomonadota; class Alphaproteobacteria; order Sphingomonadales; family Sphingomonadaceae; genus Novosphingobium; species Novosphingobium sp. RL4. The sequence goes on from NZ_CP141944.1 coordinate 302,880, forward strand.
CGACGGCCTATTCGTTCCTGCGCGGCGCCAGCACACCGGGTGAGATGGCGCTCTGGGCCATGGCCCTCGGCCACCCCGGTATCGGCATCGCCGATCGTAATACCGTGTCCGGCGTCGCCCGCGCCCTCGCCGCGCTGCGCAAGTTCGCGGAAAAAGCCGAGGCGGAGGGCGAGACCCTGCCCGATTTCCGCCTCATGGTAGGCGCAAGGCTGGTCTTTGCCGACGACACGCCAGAAATCCTCGCTTATCCGACCACCCGCTACGGCTGGGGCCGCCTGACTCGCCTGCTCACCACTGGCAACTTGCGCACGACCAAGGGAAACTGCGTACTGCACCTCGACGACCTGCTCGCCTTCCTGGAGGACATGCAACTGATCGTCGCCACGCCCGCCTCAGACGACCTCTTGCGCCGACTCTGGGATGCAGCCCCCGGCAAGGTGTGGCTGGGTGCGACGATGCTGCGGCAAGGCCGCGACGCCCGCCGCTTAATGGCCCTGCGCGAACAGGCCGCCATGACCGGCGTGCCGCTGATCGCCATCAACGACGCGCAATACGACAAGCCAGAGAACCGCCCCCTCCACGACGTCATGACCGCGATCCGCGAGAAAACCACGGTGCAGGCCGCCGGCCGCCGCCTCGCCGCCAATGCCGAACGGCACCTGAAACCCGCTGCCGAAATGGCACGCCTCTTCGCCGCCGCCCCCGAAGCGATCGCCGCCACCCAGGACTTCATGAACGGCATCGCGTTCAAGCTCGACGACTTGCGTTACCAATATCCGCACGAGCCGGTGCCCTATGGCTATACCGCGCAAGGCTGGCTGACCGAACTTGTCTGGAGCCGGGCAAGCGACCTCTATCCGCAAGGCACTCCCGACAAGCTGACCGGGCTGCTCGCCGGGGAACTGGAGATCATCGGGAAGCAGCAGTACGCCGCCTACTTCCTCACCGTCCACGATATCGTCCAATGGGCGCAAGGGCAGGGCATCCTCTGCCAGGGGCGCGGCTCGGCGGCCAATTCCGCTGTCTGCTTCATCCTCGGGGTCACAGCCGTCGATCCCGTGAAACACAGCCTCCTGTTCTCCCGCTTCATCTCCACCGAGCGCAAGGAACCGCCGGATATCGACGTCGATTTCGAGCACGAGCGACGTGAAGAGGTGATGCAGTACATCTACAAGCGCTACGGCCGGGACCGCGCCGGGATCGCCGCCACGGTGATCCACTACCGCTCGCGCAGCGCCGCCCGCGACACCGGCAAGGCGCTGGGCCTGAGCGAGGACGTAACCGCCCGTCTCGCCAGCACTGTCTGGGGCAGCTACGCCGCCAAATACGATCGGAACCGCTGCCTCGAAGCCGGACTTGACCCCGACAACCCGACGATCGCGCGGGTCAATCGCTTCACCGAAGCGATTCTGGAGTTCCCCCGCCACCTTTCCCAGCATGTCGGCGGTTTCGTCCTGACTCAGGACCGGCTCGACGAGACCGTGCCGATCCACAACGCCGCCATGGAAGACCGCACCTTCATAGAATGGGATAAGGACGACATCGACACGCTCGGCCTGATGAAGGTCGATATCCTGGCGCTCGGCATGCTGACCTGCATCGGCAAGGCTTTCGCGATGATCGAGACTCACATCGGCCGCCAGTATCAGCTGAACTCGGTGCCGGGTGACGAGGAAGACCAGAGGAACAACCCACCCCATGTCCGCGCCGTCTACGAGATGCTCCAGCGCGGCGACAGCATCGGCGTCTTCCAGGTCGAGAGCCGCGCCCAGATGAACATGTTGCCCCGGCTGAAACCGGAGAATTTCTACGATCTGGTCATTCAGGTCGCCATCGTTCGGCCCGGCCCGATTCAGGGGGACATGGTCCATCCCTATCTGCGCCGCAGGCAAGGGATCGAGAAGGTGGAATTTCCTTCTCCCGCCCCGCCGCATGACCCCAGGGAACTCCACGAGGTGCTAGGCAAGACACTGGGCGTTCCCCTGTTCCAGGAACAGGCGATGAGGCTGGCCATCACCGCCGCGAACTTCTCCGATGCCGAAGCCAACCAGCTCCGCCGCGCCATGGCGACTTTCCGCAATCTCGGCACCATCGACTCCCTGCGCGGCAAAATGGTCGGCGGGATGATCGCACGCGGATACCAGCAGGACTTCGCCGAGCGCTGCTTCAGGCAGATCGAGGGTTTCGGCAGTTATGGCTTCCCGGAAAGCCATGCCCTCGCCTTCGCGCGGCTGGTGTGGGTCTCGGCCTATATCAAACACCACTACCCGGCCGTTTTCGCCGCAGCCTTGCTCAATTCGCAGCCCATGGGCTTCTACGCCCCGGCCCAGATCGTGCGCTGCGCACATGAGCACGGCGTGGAAGTCCGCCCCGTCGATGCGAACCACAGCGAATGGGATTGCACGCTGGAGCGGAATGCGAAAGGCAAACTCGCGCTGCGGCTGGGCCTGCGCCAGATCAGCGGATTTCGCGAGGATTGGGCCGACGGTATCAAGGCGCACCGCCCTTACACCAACCTCGAAGACCTCGCCCGGCGTGCCGGCCTGCCCCAGCGTGCGCTCAACCTTCTGGCCGATGCCGATGCCTTGCGATCGATCGGTCTGGACCGGCGTGAAGGCCTGTGGGAAGCGCGCCGCACACCTACCGGAGAGTTGCCGCTTTTCGCCGCCGCCCGCGCCCGCGAACTGGGTGAGGAGCCGCCTGCGGCCCTGCCCGCCATGCCGCTTTCCGAACAGGTCGCGGCCGACTACCAGACGACGCGCCTCTCGCTGAAGGCCCATCCGATGAGCTTCCTGCGCCCGTTCTTCGCGGCAGAAGGCGTACTGAGATGCACTGAACTGGCACAGAAGAAGGGCAAGCACGTCAAAGTCGCCGGAGTCGTGCTGGTTCGTCAGCGTCCTGGAGAGGGCAATGCGATCTTCGTCACGCTGGAGGATGAAGAAGGGATCGCCAACGTGGTGATCTGGGCCCGGCTGTTCGAAACCTATCGCCGCGAAGTCATGGCCGCGCGGCTCATGGTAGTGGAGGGTATCGTCCAGGTCAGCCCCGAAGGCGTCGTCCACCTCATGGCCCAGCGCATCCACGATCGCTCCGCGGAACTGGCCCGGCTGTCGGAAGTTCACGAAACCGACCCGCCACTCTCGCGCGCCGATGAGGTGGTGCGCCCGCAGCATCCGCGCAATGTGCGAATCCTGCCGCGATCACGCGACTTTCACTGAACCGTCGATGGAGGAAATGGTGCACCCGACAGGATTCGAACCTGTGGCCTCTGCCTTCGGAGGGCAGCGCTCTATCCAGCTGAGCTACGGGTGCAGTGCTGGGGCGACTAGCAGAGCCTGCGGAGGACTACCAGCGCCAAATCAATCCATATCGTCATGGGCTTGGGAAAACATGGGGACGGATATCCCTCCGCCCCGCGCATACCCGCAGGGATCGCTTGAAAGTTCCCTCTATGTTCTTATGATGAAGGCATGGCCGACGCTGATTCCCCCCTCGCACCGCCGCTGACTTCGTTCGTTGCCAACGACGTCGCACGCGGAATCGGGCGACTTTTCGCCCGCAACGATATCTGGTGCCTGTCGGAAATGCCGCTGCGCTGCGGGCGCCGGGCGGATCTCATGGGGATCGACGCCAAGGGCCATGTCATCATCGTCGAGATAAAGGTATCCCGCGCCGACCTGCTCGGCGACGGGAAGTGGACCGACTATCTCGACTATTGCGACCGTTTCTACTGGGGCCTGCCGCCCTCGATCGACCGTGCGCCGCTGGAAACCGAGGCTTTTCTGCCGGAGCAATGCGGCGTGATCGTGGCCGACGGTTATGACGCGGAAATCCTGCGCCCTGCCCCGCTGCGCCAGCTTGCCGCCGCCCGTCGCAAGGTGGAGACGGAGAGGCTCGCGCGCGCATCGCTCCGGCGACTCGTCACGCTCGGTGATCCGCAGACGCTCAAATGGGGGAACGAGACGGCGTGAAAATGCAGGGCCTCACGGCCCCGCATTTCCCGAATTCGAAAGCGGCGCTACCGGCTCAGTGAACGAAGCGCGCGATGACGTCGCGGTAGGAACGGCTGACTTTCACCTGCGCGCCCGAATCGAGCACGAGGAAGCATTCGCCGTTGGTGTGCGGCTTGACCTGGCGAACCTGGTTGAGGTTGACGATGGTCGAGCGGTGAACGCGCTGGAACACGCGCGGGTCCAGGCGGCGTTCGAGATCCTTCATCGTTTCGCGCAGGATCAGCGAATTGTCGGCAGTGCGGATGCACATGTAATCGCCGGCCGCTTCGATATGCTCGATCGAATCGACATCGATGCGGAAGATCTGGCCGCGATCCTTGATGTTGATGAGCTTCTCGTAGCGGTCCGCGTTGGGATCGGCTTCCTCGGGGATGTGATCGATCGCATCGGGCGCCACTTCGGCCAGCACCGTCTTGAGCTTTTCCGCCTCGTCCGACGAACGCTTCTCGGCAAGGCGCTGGCGCACGCGGGCGAGGGTATCGTCGAGCTTGGTCTCGTCCACCGGCTTCATCAGGTAGTTCACCGCGTTCGCCTCGAAGGCGCGGACGGCATGTTCCTGATAGGCGGTGACGAAGACGAACAGCGGCGGTTCGATCTCCATGACCCCCTTCACCACCGAGAACCCGTCGAAACCGGGCATCTGGATGTCGAGGAAGACGAGGTCAGGCTTTTCGGTCTTGATCTTGCGGATGGCCTCGCGGCCGTTCGAGCAGGTGTCGATGATCTCGACATCAGGATACTTCTCCAGACGAAGCTGAAGGCCCTGGATGGCGAGTTTCTCGTCGTCGACGAGGATCGTGCGAATGGTCATCAGTTACTTTCTCCGGCCCGGCTAACGCACGTGGGCCAAATATGTTTCATCGCGCGGCGAAAACAGGCTGCCGCGGCTGCTCGATCATGTCTTCCGGGGTGGGTTGGCGCTCGGCGGGAAGTTCGATGAGCACCGCGAAGCCGCCCTCGATCGGTTCGATCGTCTCGAAACGGTGGTGTTCACCATAGGCTTGCGAAAGGCGGTCGCGAATGTTCGCCAGGCCAACGCCGGTGGAGACCGGCTCCCCTCCATCGTAAGTCATGCCCGACAACCTGTTGTCCGTCGTCGGACTTTGCAAGCCCGGCCCGGTGTCCGAGACGGTGATGCGAAGCATCGGCCCGACGAGTTGCGTGGTGATGGTGATCTCAGCCCCGGATTCCTGCGGAGTCACGGCATATTTGATCGAATTTTCCACCAACGGCTGAAGCAGCAGCGAAGGCAGCAGGCAGGTTTCGGTTTCCGGATCGATATGGAAGGTGGTGCGCAGCCGTTCCTCGAATCGCATGAGTTCGATGTCGAGGTAGAGTTCAAGCGTCTCCACCTCGGTTGCCACGGTAACACGAGCCGAGGGCTTGTTCACCAGAGTATAGCGCAGGAACGACGAAAGGCGGCTGAGCATGGCATTGGCCGGCTCGGTCTGCTTGAGCAGGACCAGCGTGGAAATCGAGTTCAGCGTGTTGAACAGGAAGTGCGGATTGAGCTGGTAACGCAGCATCGCAAGCTGGGCCTGCGTTGCCTGGTTCTCCAGCCGGATCATCTGGTCGTTCTGCTCTTCCACCTGAAGGTAGAAATTGATCGCGTAGTAAAGCGCCGACCATGCCCCCAGCAGCGTCGCGTCGAGGTAGAACACCCCGAGGAACAACTGGGTGAAGCTCGCATCGCTGTCCGTTCGGTAGAGCGAGATCACCCAGGCATCGATGAAGGCGTGCAGGCCCACCGCAAACGGCAGGATCAGCGCGGTCAGCCCCCAGGTCACCAGCGCGCGCCGCGTTATCAGCGTGCGATAGACCACCGACAGCACCAGCGAGATCGAGAAGCCAGTGATCGTCGCGATCAGCACCAGCACCAGCGAGGTCAAAGGCTGGGAATTGGCGATCGTGGACATCGTGCGGAGCAGCATGGCGCCACCCCACCCGACGAACTGGAGACGCCAGAAGGCCTTGTCCTTGTTGGCGAAGAAGGGGATCGGTTGGATCGGCAGCACGCTCATGCACGCTTCCTAGCCGAAATCGGTGCCGGGCGGAAACTGCCGAAAATGCGGAAAGACTCCTTCCTCAACCGCCGCGTGCTTCGGACACCGCATCCGATAGCTGGTCCACGCCGACCGCGCCGGAAATCAGCCGCTCACCCGCGACCCAGCTCGGCGTGCCGCTGAAGCCCAGCCGGCTGGCGATTTCGAGGTTGCGCGAAAGCTCCTGCTCCACCGCCGGGCCGGCCGCGACCTTGCGGGCGCGCTCCAGGTCGAGTCCGGCCTGCCGGGCGGCGGCCTCGATGCTCTGCGCATCGACCTGCCCCATGGCGAACATGGCATCGTGGAACTGCGAATACTTGCCCTGCTCGGCGGCGGCGAGCGCCATCTTCGCGGCAGCCGGACTTTCCGGCCCGATGATCGGCAGTTCGCGCACGACGATGCGCAGGTCCGGGTTCTTCTTCAGGAGCTGGGCCACGTCGGGCAGGCTGCGGCGGCAGTAACCGCAGGCATAGTCCGTGAATTCGACCAGCGTCACCTTGCCTTGCGGATTGCCCAGCACCGCGCCGGGGAACGGCGTCTCCACGTTCTGGCGCACGCCGGCAAGTTGCTGGCTGGCCTGCTTGCGCTGCAGATTCTCCATCGCCTGCGGCAGGATTTCGGGATGTTCGAGGATATAGTCGTGAACGATCTTCTCGATCGCCGGGCGGCCGCCGAACCAACCGCCCACGCCGACCAGAGCGACGCATCCTGCGATCACTGCGAATTTCGTGCCACTACCCATTTGTCTTTTCCAGAATCCCGTAATGTGTCCAGCCGCCCTAGCGGCGCTTCCTGGAACGTTCCAGTTCGGCGCGCGCCTGCATCTCGATATCCTGCGCGCGCAGCCAGTCCGGCGAGCCTGTAGGCAGGCCGGTTTCGGCCGCCTGCGCATTCATCAGCGCGGCATCCATCTGGCCCGTCAGCGATTGCTGTTCCGCGCTGGCGAGCCGGGCGCGCGGCATATCGCCGTTGGCGGCATAGATGGTGCCGAGCTGGTACCATGTGAACGGGTTCTCCCGGTCGCGCGCCACCGCGTTCTTCAGCACCGACTGCGCCTCGGCGAAATGGGCCGGGTCTTCGGTGGCGATCAGGGCGTGGCCGAACAGCGTGGCGATCAGCGGCTGGTAGCCGGTCAGTTCGGTCGCCTTGCGCAGCGGCACCAGGGCCTCCGCCGCCTGGCCCGATTCGAGCAGCACCTGCCCCTTCAGTTCCAGGAAATAGGGATCGTCGGGATCGACCATCAGCAAGGCATCGGTCTCGGCGCGGGCGCGATCGAGCTGCGACTGGCGGTGATAGGCATAGGCGCGGGCGTAATGCGCGGGCACCGAATTGTCCGTCTCGGGATAGACGCGCAGCACGTCGCGCGGCTCGGCCAGATAGCCGAACAGCTTGGCCTTCATCCGCACGAAGCGCTGTTGCAGCTTGGCATCGTCCGGCTTGGACCAGGCCGGGTCCTTTTCGTAGACGTCCTGCAAGGTCTGGATGCGGTCGCCGGTGAGGGGGTGCGTGGAGTAGAACTCGTCACCGTCCTGCGCCCGGTAGCCGTAGCGGAACTCGAGGTTCTGGAGCTTCTTGAAGAATTCCACCGAACCGCGCCCGCTGATGCCCGCCGTGGACAGGTATTGCGCGCCCGCCGCATCCGCCGAGGCCTCCTGCGAGCGGCTATAGGCGAGGTACTTGCCCATGGCCGCCTGCTGGCCCGCCATGATGACGCCCATCGCCGCTTCGCCGCCGCCCACGGCCGCGGCCGCCGCGCCCAGCAGGAGCGAGAGAATCGAGATATTGGTGGCCGGCTGCGCGCCCTGGTTCAGCACGGCGTGGCCGCCGGTGACATGGCCCAGTTCGTGCGCGATCACGCCCTGCACTTCGGCGGCGGTATCGGCCTGGTTGATGAGCCCGCTGTTGACGTAGACCGCCTGCCCGCCCGCCACGAAGGCGTTCACCGAGGAATCGTTGACGAGGACGATATCGACATGGCCGGGATCGAGCCCCGCCGCCGTGATGAGCGGTCGCGACATGTCCTTGAGCAGGGCTTCTGTTTCCGCGTCGCGCAGGATCGACTGTGCGCTTGCCGGCGCGGCGGACCAGCCGAGCAGCGCCAGGGAACTCAGGACGAGTGCGGCAATTCGCGCGAAGGGCATGCTCTCTCTTGGGGCTTTGCGGCCTGAACCGGTGCTGAAGCGGCGCGTCTCGCGCTTGGCCGCAGCCTAGCGGCGCGCCTCGCCGTTGCAAGGCGCGATCGCGCGCCGTTCAACCGAGCAGGTGGCGGGCGGCCCGGCGAAGAAGGGCCTCGTCATCGCTCACTTCGCCAAGGAAGCGCAGTTCGCCATGCTCGTCCCGGCGCGCGACCAATACGGTGAATTCGCTGGACCGGCCGATTTCCTCCTCCGCGCGCGGCGAAAGCCCGCGAAGGCCGCGAACAAGCCGCTCATGCCGGGAAAGGCTCGGAGACTCCTTCTCCCCCTCCGCGCGGCGAAGGCGGCGCTCGTCGCGCACCAGCGCCTTGATGCCGCCTTCCGTCCCGGCGATATGCGCAGCAAGCCTGCCGCATTCGAGGCCGAGCCGCATGCCGTGGGCGATCACGGCGGCAAATTCGGTCAGGCGGGTCTTGTCGTAGTCCGTCCCGAAGACGAGCTTGACCAGCGGAACCAGCGGCGCGCGGTCCTGCACCTTGAGACCGGCATCCTCGACAAGCGCGGCAAGGTCCTGCGGTGCATCGGCAGCGGCCAGCGCAAAATCGTAGGCCCTGCCCAGCGCCGCATAAAGCGCCTGCCGCGAACGATCCTCGCTGCCCATGGCAGCCCGCGCCAGTTCGCGCGCGGAAGCCAGCCAGTCCGCCAGTTCCATATCCGCCGTGAGTTCGAGCACATCGGCATCTAACCGGTCCAGATCGAGCACACCGCTGCCGAGCGTGATCGGCGATTCCAGAATTCCTTCCCCGCCGAACGCCACCTGAGGCAGCCGGTCCGTCAGCGACAGCACCTGCTCCACCGGCCCGTCGGCCCATTCCCCCAGCAACGCTTCCCGGCGCGGCGGCAGGTCGAGCGGCCCGAGTTCGGCACCGGGTTCGCCCAGCGTCTCGTCCACCGCGCGCATCAGCATGTCCGTGCTCGACTGGTCGGCGAGCTGCTTCCAGTTGATGACGCCGTAGATGCAGTCGATGGCGTCATGCCCGCGCGAAAAGGGCAGCAGGATGCCGCGATAGAGGATCGTCGCCCCGCGCTGGTTGACGAATTCGGCCTCGAACCCGATCGGCGCCTGATTCGCGAGGATCTGCATGTAGTGATCGGTAATGCGCGACAGCAGCGACCGACTCGGCACGTCGTCCAGCCGGTGAATCGCGCCCAGGGCGCCGCATTCCCCGGCGAGTTCGGCGCCGAGCCAGGCCACCGCCGGATTCTCGATCCCCGCCGAGAAATCGAGCAGGACGCTGTTGGGGCCGAAATCGGGAAGCGTTTCGGGATGAAGCTGGGCGATATCGGGGAACGGTCGGTCCTCGAGCAGGCTGGCCCAGAAATTGTAGGCCCGCACCTGCATGCGGCGCTCGTCCTGGCCGACCGGCGCAACGATCCGGTCGCGCGCGTCGTCGTCGTCGCCGGAGAATCCCGTCGTCGCCCCGTCCGGATCGGAAAACTGGCCGCGCAACGTATCCATCGAAAGCCCCCGCACATTCAACGGCATCGCTTGTCGCGCAACATGGTGAATTAAAGGTTTAGGCCCGGCCGCGTTGCCCTACGCGATCAGGTCGGACGCAGGACACCTTCACCGAGCCGGGGCAGCGGGGCCAGGAAGCGCAGCACCACGAAAGAAACGATGAGGAAGATCGAGGCGGCGTGCAGCGCGAAGGCAAGGTCGCGCCAGTCCGCCAGCGCGCCCCAGGTCCATGCGCCGAGCGCCATGCCGCCGAACGTCACCGCCTGGTAGATCGACAGGCAGCGGCCGAGGATATCGTCGGGAGAACGCAGCTGGACCGCCGTGTTGAGCGTGGTCAGGATCAGCACCCATGCCATGCCCGCCACGAAAGCGGCCGGGAGCGCGTAGATCAGTTCATGCGCGACCGCGACGAGCGAGAACGAGAAGACGAACATCGCCGATCCGAGGGCCAGAATTCCCTCCAGTCCCAGCATCCGGCGAATCTTGCCGATGAACGGCGCGGTTACGATCGAGCCTATGCCGAACAGGCCGAGCATGATCCCGAAGTCGATCTCGGTGCCGTGCATCGAATCGTTGATGACGGCGGGCAGCAGCCCCTGGTAGGCGGCAAGGCTGAAGCCCAGCGCAAAGCCGCGAATGAGCAGGCGGCGCAGCGGCCGGTTGCCGAAACAGAACCGCAGGCCGGTGGCCACCGCAGGCAGGATCGGGCGGCGGTTTATCTGGCGGGCTTCCGGCTTCCACCAGAGCAGCACGCAGATCAGGCCGACATAGCTGACCGCATTGATCGCAAAGGCGAAAGACACGTTCCACAGGGAGATCAGCAGGCCGCCCACCGCAGGGCCGATCGAGCGCGCGATGTTGAACGATATCGAATTCAGCGCGATCGCCTGCGGCAGCTTGTCATGATCCACCTGCTGGCGCACCGAAGCCTGCCAGGCCGGTGAATTGAGCGCGGTTCCCGTTCCCACGCTGAGCGTGAAGGCAAGCAGCAGGAACGGGGTCAGCCAGCCCGCATAGGCCATGATGGCCAGTGCCGCCGAAACCACCAGCATGCCGATCTGCGCTGCCAGCATGACGATGCGGCGATCGAAGTTGTCGGCGATGGCCCCGGCAAAGACGCCGAACAGCATGATCGGCACCGTGGCGGAGGCCTGCACCAGCGCCACGAGCTGGTGCGAAGGGGTCAGTTCCGTCATCAGCCAGGCCGCGCCCACGCCTTGCAGGGTGGAACCGAGGTTGGAGAACAGGTTGGCGATCCAGATCGCGCGGAACACCGGATACCGGAACGGCGAGAACGTGCCGTGTACGGGCGGCGGAACCAGGTCCGCGGTGGCCGTTTCAACCACCTCCTCGACGATGTCCTCTTCCCTGCTCACCGCTCCGGGGTAAGCGGCAGGATCGGGAGCGGCAAGCGCTTTAAATACTGCGCTGTGGCTGCCGCAAATTATCCATGCAGACTACAGGAGATAGCGCATCCTGATCGCGAGGCGGACGTCGGCCCCGCCCACGTCGAACGCGGCCTTCTCGAAGCTGGGCGGCCCCATCCGCACCGGCGCATCCCGGGAAAACCCGAATCCCTCGCGCGGCATCATCAGCGCGGTGTCGAGCTTGCCATTGCCGTTCTCGTCATGAATCAGCGAGATGGCATAGCGCCCCTCGGGAACCCTGCCGAAATCCAGCGTGACCGGCCCCGTCACGGCAACGGTAAGCTTGCGCGCGGCGGGATCCTTCTCGCAATTGGGGAAAGCCTTGGGATTGGTGGTGAGACAGGCCAGTACCTGCCCCTTCTGCGAGCGCAGCGCGGTGACCGCCACGCTCACATCCACTCCCGGTGCTGCGGCCCCACCGGCCAGCGGCGCGCAAAGCAGCAGGATCAGGGCGCCGAAACGCCCCGGTCGGTTCCGCACAGATGATCCCAGAAGCGAAAATAGAGGCCGTAATTGCATCGGTATAGCTCGTGATGGCGGTGATGATGGCTCGCCGTTATCAGCCAGTGGCCGATGCGCGAATAGACGAGGGCGCGGGGGAACATCTCCCAACCCATGTGATTGGCGATTCCCATCACCGTCATGATCGTCAGCACCAGCGCGAGCATGCCGACGTGGATCGGCACGACGAACACGAGCGCGGGAACCACCACGGCGCCGGTCACGGCCTCCAGCGGGTGAAAGCTCATCGCTGCCCAGGCGGTGGGCGGCTTGCTGGCGTGATGGACGGCATGCATCGCCCGGAACACCTTCGGCCGGTGCATCCAGCGATGGGTCCAGTAGAACCAGGTGTCGTGAAGGAAGAGATAGAGCAGCAGCGAAAGCGGCATCCACCACAAGGGGCGGGCCAGCGGATCGGTGTAGATCAGGGTCCAGCCATGGGCCTGCCAGCCCCAGGCGACCACGCCTGCCGGAATGCCGTAAATCGCCGAGGAGGCCAGCGACCAGCCGATCTCGGCCCTGATCTGGCGGTCCATGCCCCGATAGAGGCCCGGGCGCACCCGCGCGGTAACCCATGCGAAGAGACCCGAGGTCCCGAGATAGCGCAATCCCACGATCGCCGTCATCGTGACGGCTGAAACGCAGAGCGCCCAGAGGCCGGGACCGGAAATCGATGGCATGGCCGGGGCTTATGCGCCCGCGCCCGGCCCGTGGCTAGGGCGGCCCCAAAAGAAAAGGATGCAGAAAGGCCCGAGCCCCTGCATCCCTTCCCTTACGATCCGGTGCGATCCGGGTCGGCGATCAGCTCGCGCGGCGGACGGCGCCCTTGTGCGTGCCGACGGTCTTGGCGCCGCGCGGACGGAAACGACGCTTGCGCTCGCCCTGGTCCTCGGCGCCATGCTCACGGCGTTCGCCGCGCGGGGCATCGCTGCGCGGACGGTCGTCCCGGCGACGGTCGTCGCCACGGCGCTCGCCGGTACGCTCGCCCTGCGGACGATCGCTGCGATCGCGGCGCGGCTGCTGGCTGCGGTTGCGATCGCCGCCGCGTTCGTTGCGGTTGCCACCGCGACCGGCACCCTGCGGGGCGGCGGGAGCCTGGCGCGACGGCGCGGGCAGGCGGGCCGCCTGCTTCTGGAAATCCTCGGGCAGGCCAAGGGCAGCCAGCTTGACGCGGGTCAGCTTCTCGATGTCGCGGATATAGGGCTTCTCGTCCGGCGCGACGTAGCTGATCGCAACGCCATCGGCGCCGGCACGCGCGGTGCGGCCGATGCGGTGGACGTACTGTTCGGCAACGTTCGGGATTTCGAAGTTGTAGACGTGGCTGACGCCGCTGACATCGATGCCGCGTGCGGCGATGTCGGTGGCCACGAGGACGCGCACCGTACCCTGGCGGAAGCCGCCGAGCGCTGCGGTGCGCTGGGCCTGGCTCTTGTTGCCATGGATCGCGGCAGCCGGGATGCCGGCGGCGACAAGGTGGCGGACGACGCGGTCGGCGCCGTGCTTGGTGCGGGTGAAGACCAGCGCACGGTCGATCGCGCCGTGCTCCGCCTTTTCGGCGGCGTCTTCGGCCAGGCCGTCACGCAGGCTGAGGGTAAGCAGCGCCTGCTTCTCGGCCTGGTTGATGAAGGTGGCGTACTGTTCGACGCGCTCGGCCGTGGTCGACTGCGGGGCGACTTCGACCTTGACCGGGTTGTTGATGAACTGCTTGCCCAGTTCGGCAATCGCCTGCGGCATGGTGGCCGAGAAGAACAGGCTCTGGCGCTGCTTGGGCAGGAGCGCGGCAACGCGCTTGAGCGGGACGATGAAGCCGAGGTCCATCATCTGGTCGGCTTCGTCGAGCACGAAGATCTCGACATGGCGCAGGGTCAGCGCGCGGCTGTCGATCAGGTCGAGCAGGCGGCCGGGCGTGGCAACGAGGATGTCGGTGCCGCGCTCAAGCGCACGGGCCTGCTTGCCGGCGGGCACGCCGCCGAAGATGCACTGGACCGAAAGGTTCAGGAACTTGGCATAGCCGCGCATGTTGTCGGCGATCTGCGCCGCCAGTTCACGGGTCGGCGAAAGCACCAGCATGCGGCAGCCGGCGTTCTGGCGCGGCTTGGGATCGCTGGCGAGGCGGTGCAGCGAAGGCAGCGAGAACGCGGCGGTCTTGCCGGTACCGGTCTGCGCGATGCCGAGAATGTCGCGGCCCTCGAGCAGCGCGGGAATCGACTGGCGCTGGATCGGCGAGGGATCAGTGTAGCCCTTGGCCGCGAGCGCACGGAGAATCGGCTCGGCCAGACCAAGTTCGGAGAAATAGGACATGTGTCACTTTCACAAGGTGCGGGGCACGCGGAAGGTTCTTGGCCCGCGCACACAGCAAGGTGTCGTTACGGGCGACCCTGCGTGAAGAAGGAAGCTTGTTCAAAAGGACAACCGCTCGTCCGGGCCGGTCCGCATCGGGACGTCACGCTGCTCTCGGATTGCGGCAGGGAAGTACCCTACGCGCCGGTCGTCGGGGGCCATTTAGTGTGCACTTCGATAAAACGCAAGATAATTGCGTAAGTCGGCAGAGACGTTGCCGGCAAGCCCCGCCGGCTCAGGCCGAGAATCGGCGGGCGCGGTCTGCCAGGCGTTCCACCGCGGCCTCGTGGATCGCGGGCGAGCTGACCAGCACGCCAAAGGCGCGGGGGTCGTGCTTGTTGTAATTGAGAGGCTTGCCGAAAGCATCGGTCACGGCGGCGCCTGCCTCGCGTGCGATCAATCCGGCAGCGGCGATGTCCCACTCGTAACCCCAGCGCAGGGTCGCCAGCAGATCGGCCTCGTTCGCCGCGATCAACGCCATGCGCAGCGCGATCGAGTTCGGCTGGCTCACGAGCGTGAGATCGGCATCCTCGCTCGCCAGCTTCTTCGCCGGAACGCGTGCACCGGCCAGCGTCTCGCGGTGGCTGGCGCGCAGCGGCACGCCGTTGCGGCTGCTGCCCTTGCCCGCCTCGCCGTACCAGAATTCGCCGCCCGCATCGCGGCAACGCGCCGGAGCATACAGCAGGCCCAGCAACGGGCGGCGGGTGTTCACCAGCGCTACCGAGATGGCCCAGCCGTCCCTGCCGGCGATGAAATCGCGGGTTCCGTCGATCGGATCGACCAGCCAGACCAGTTCGTGCCCCTGCCGCGCGGGAGAATCGGCAGTTTCCTCGGAAAGCCAGCCCGCCGAAGGCAGCAGGCTGGAAAGTTCGCGCTTGAGAAAGGAATCGACCTCGATATCCGCAGCGCTCACGGGGCTTCCGGGCGTTTTTTCCCAGTGCTCAAGGACATGGCCGTCCCCCGGCCATCCGGCCATGGCGATACGTCCGGCTTCACGGACAATGGCTTCAAGTCTGTCGCGATCGATCATGCGCGAGTCGTTCTGGCTATCCGGACGATCTGGAGGGGTCAGGTGATCCCATTGCGCAGGGAACGGGACTTTTCAAGCGCGCAGGGATGTGCTTATGCGGCGCGGTAAAAATCGGGGCCCTCCCGCGCCTTTCCTCTGACACTCCAGCAGAAAGCGATTTCAGCAATGAACATTCACGAATACCAGGCGAAGGAACTGCTTGCCAAGTACGGCGTCGGCATTCCCGCCGGCATCGCCGCCCTCACCGTCGAGGAAGCGGTTGCCGCTGCCAAGCAGCTCCCCGGACCGCTCTATGTCGTGAAGGCCCAGATCCATGCCGGCGGACGCGGCAAGGGCAAGTTCAAGGAACTCGGCGCCGATGCCAAGGGCGGCGTGCGCCTTGCCAAGTCGGTCGAGGAAGTCGAAGCTTTCGCCAAGGAAATGCTCGGCAACACGCTCGTCACCGTGCAGACCGGTGAAGCCGGCAAGCAGGTGAACCGCCTCTACGTGACCGACGGCGTAGACATCGCCAGCGAATACTACCTGTCGATGGTCGTCGACCGCGCCACCAGCCGCGTCGCCATGATCGTGTCGACCGAAGGCGGCATGGACATCGAGGATGTTGCCCACAACACCCCCGAGAAGATCACCACAGTCACCATCGACACCGCCGCCGGCTTCCAGCCGCACCACGGCCGCGCCGTTGCCTTCGCCCTGAAGCTGACCGGCGACCTCAACAAGCAGGCGCAGAAGATCGCCAAGCAGCTTTACGAAGCCTTCGTCGCGCTCGACTGCGACATGCTTGAGATCAACCCGCTCGTCGAAACCAAGGACGGCAACCTGCTCGTCCTCGACACCAAGATGAGCTTCGATTCGAACGCGCTCTACCGTCACCCCGACGTGCAGGCCCTGCGCGACGAGACCGAGGAAGATCCGGCGGAAGTCGAAGCCTCGAAGTACGACCTGGCCTACATCAAGCTCGACGGCGACATCGGCTGCATGGTCAACGGCGCCGGCCTCGCCATGGCGACGATGGACATCATCAAGCTCAATGGTTCGTTCCCGGCCAACTTCCTTGACGTTGGCGGCGGCGCCAACAAGGAAAAGGTGACCGCGGCGTTCAAGATCATCCTGCGTGATCCGAACGTGAAGGGCATCCTCGTCAACATCTTCGGCGGCATCATGAAGTGCGACGTCATCGCCGAGGGCATCGTTGCCGCGGCGAAGGAAGTGAACCTCTCGGTTCCGCTCGTGGTTCGCCTCGAAGGCACCAACGTCCAGCAGGGCAAGGACATCCTGGCCAATTCCGGCCTGCCGATCGTCCCCGCCAACGACCTGGGCGATGCCGCCAAGAAGATCGTGGCCGAGGTCAAGAACGCAGCCTGATCCTTGGATCACACGCGATCCCATATCGGATAATGCAGCGGCGGGGGTTTACGAGCCCCCGCCGTTTGCGTTTGAAGCCGGGGTCCAAGCCTGCCTTTTCGAACTCAAAGTTATTCTGGGCCCGCCGTTTCTGCCGGGGCGATGCCACTTTTCGCGGATTTGCGATATGGCGCCCATTGTGATCCCTCGAAGGGCTCATCTCGCCGCCGGCAGGACTTGACGTATACGTCAATTGCCTATTAGGCGTGCCTTGAGTGGATTTAATCGAGCGGCTAAACAGTGCCGTGCCTGAAATGAGAGGACCCGATCAGATGAAGATCCTCGTGCCCGTAAAGCGGGTGATCGACTATAACGTGAAGCCGCGCGTGAAAGCTGACGGCACCGGCGTTGACCTTGCCAACGTCAAGATGAGCATGAACCCGTTCGACGAGATCGCGGTCGAGGAAGCCATCCGCCTCAAGGAAGCGGGCAAGGCTGAAGAGATCGTCGCTGTCTCGGTCGGCCCGGCCAAGGCACAGGACACGCTGCGCACCGCACTCGCCATGGGTGCCGACCGCGCGATCCTGATCGAAACCGATGCCGAAGTGGAACCGCTGGCCGTCGCCAAGATCCTCAAGGCGATCGTCGCCGAAGAGAATCCGGGCCTCGTGATCCTCGGCAAGCAGGCGATCGACGACGATTCGAACCAGACCGGCCAGATGCTCGCCGCGCTGCTGGGTCGCCCGCAGGGCACCTTCGCCAGCAAGGTCGAGATCGAGGGCGATCACGTTGCCGTGACCCGCGAAGTCGATGGCGGCCTTGAAACCGTCAAGCTCGCGCTTCCCGCGATCGTCACCACCGACCTTCGCCTGAACGAGCCGCGCTATGCTTCGCTGCCCAACATCATGAAGGCAAAGAAGAAGCAGCTCGATGTGAAGACCGCCGCCGATTACGGCGTCGACATCACCCCGCGCCTCAAGACCCTCAAGGTCTCCGAGCCGCCCGTCCGCTCGGCGGGCGTGAAGGTCGCCGACGTCGATGCGCTGGTCGCGAAGCTCAAGGAACTGGGCGTCGCCTGAGGGCACAGCCCGGGAAGGATTTGAAACGATGAAGACGCTCGTTTGGGTCGAACACGACAACGCGTCGGTCAAGGACGCGACGCTCCATACCGTCACCGCTGCCGCCAAGCTCGGTGAAGTCCATCTGCTGGTCGCCGGCTCCGGCTGCCGCGCCGTTGCCGAACAGGCCGCGAAGATCGCCGGTGTCGCCAAGGTCCACCTGGCCGACAACGCCGCCTATGAGCACGCCCTGGCCGAAAACCTCGCGCCGCTGATCGTCGAACTCATGGGCCACCACGATGCGTTCCTGGTGCCCGCCACGACCACCGGCAAGAACGTCGCCCCGCGCGTTGCCGCGCTGCTCGACGTGATGCAGCTTTCGGACATCCTCTCGGTCGAAGGCGAAAAGACCTTCACCCGTCCGATCTACGCCGGCAACGCCATCGCCACCGTCGAATCGAGCGACGCCAAGCTGGTCATCACCGTGCGCGGCACCGCGTTTGAAAAGGCCGCCGCCGAAGGCGGTTCGGCCGCCATCGAAGACGTGGCTGGTGCCGGTGACGCCGGTCTTTCCAGCTTCGTGGGTGCCGAACTCGCCAAGTCGGAACGCCCGGAACTGACCAGCGCCAAGGTGATCGTCTCCGGCGGCCGCGCGCTCAAGGATTCGGAAACCTTCGAACAGGTCATCCTGCCGCTCGCCGACAAGCTCGGCGCAGCTGTCGGCGCCTCGCGCGCGGCGGTCGATGCGGGCTATGTGCCCAACGACTACCAGGTAGGCCAGACCGGCAAGATCGTGGCTCCCGAAGTCTACATCGCGGTCGGCATCTCGGGCGCGATCCAGCACCTTGCGGGCATGAAGGATTCGAAGACCATCATCGCCATCAACAAGGACGAGGACGCCCCGATCTTCCAGGTCGCGGATGTCGGCTTGGTGGCCGACCTGTTCACCGCCGTGCCGGAGCTTACCGGCAAGCTCTGAGCGGCGCTGAAGGACTGAAACAACGGAACCCCGGCCAGATAATGGCCGGGGTTTTCGTTTAAGTGCAACAGTTTCCCTATATCGCCCTGGTCGGGCATCGGGGGATTCTGCATGAGATGGGTACCGAAACGGCGGGCAAGTTGGCTTGCTGCCGCCGCGTTGTTGTCGCCGGTTTCGCCAGCGCAGGCCGCTCAAGCAATCGACCTCCCGCGGAGCAGTCCATGGACTTTCCGCTACGACGCCGATTCCTGCGACATGGCCGCCGTTTTCGGGGCCGACAACCGCTCTCTCGTCATCACCTTCTCGGGATTCGCTCCGGACGAGCCTTTCCAGATCACGCTGGCCGGTGAGGGAATGGATTGGCACCTTCCCGAAGCCGAGGGCTGGATCGATCTTGGCAATGGCGCGCAACCGCGGCGCGTTACAGTTCTGAGCGCGTCGGGCGCCCATCAGGCATCCATGCTGCTCGTCACCGAAGTCGAACTGGAACCGGGGATCTCCGAAGGTGGAAACAGCACGAATTCCACGCTGACCTTCACTGCACCTTCGCGCATATCGTACAGGCTGGGAGTCAGCGGGTTCCACGATGCGATGCGCGTCATGCGGCAATGCACGGAAAATCTCGAACTCCAATGGGGCTTCAAGCCGTGGGAACAGCGTACACGCTCCCACCCCGAACCCACGCCCGGTTTCAAGGCCTGGATGCGCAAGGGCGACCATCCGGAATTCACGGTGCCTGAAGGTATCGGCGGCTTCCTGCGGTTCCGTCTCGGTGTGGATGCCGAGGGCCAGGTCACGGATTGCCATATTCAACGCGCGATCGGACCCGACAGCTTCGGCGAGCAGGTCTGCCGCCAGTTCGTCCTGCGGGGTCGTTTCATCCCCGCTCACGATGCCAAGGGCGCTCCGGTCGCGTCTTACTTCGCCGGAGCGGCCCTGTTCTGAAAATCCTGGAAGCGTGCCGCCCGGTCAGGAAACCCGCTCGAACAGATTAACGATAACCGTCTCTCCGTTTTCGCCGAGGTCGTGATTTCCGCAAGGAATGAAGCCCAGTGCTCCGGCCACCCGCTCGGAGGCTGTATTGCCCTCCTCGATCATGCAGGCAATGCGGCGTGGTCCGTGAGTCACGTCGAACCAATCCAGTACGGCGCGCATGACCTCCTTTGCCAGGCCGATTCCCCAGTGATCGTACCGGACGATCCAGCCTGCCTCGGGTACATCGTCCATGCCTTTTCCAAAGCCCCGCCAGCTATGGAACACACCGCAGTTGGCAACGATCTCGCCATTCCCGCCACGCCTGCGCACCGGGAAGGTCCCATAGCCGTGCAGCGCCCAGGACCCGCCGTTGCGCTGGAGGCGCTCGAAAACGCCCTTCTTCTCGGCTTGCGTAAGGCCGAGGAACCGCCGCGTCTCCTCATCGGCCAGCAGGCGGACCATATCGTCGAGATCGCTTGCCTGCGGCTTCCAGAGTTCGAAACGCTCGGTGACGAGCAGCGGGCCATCCAGCACGGCAAGGCTCACAGCAACTGGTCCGCAACGTGGATGCATACGCCGAACAGGCCGCCGACCAGCGTGCCGTTGATGCGGATGAACTGAAGGTCGCGGCCCACGGCGCCCTCTATGCGGTCCGTCACGGTGCGCGCATCCCAGCGCTTGACGGTTTCGGATACCAGCCTCACGATTTCCCCCCCATAGCGCGACACGATCCCGACGAGCGTGCGGCGCGCGAAACGATTGACCATGTACTGCAACCGCGCGTCGTCGCCCAGTGCCTGACCCAGTTGCGCAAGGCTTTCCCCCAGCGCACCGGACAACGCCTTGTCGGGATTGCGCACGGCCTTGAGCAAGGCCGCGCGGGTGCGTTCCCACATGCCGTCGAGCCAGGCGGCGACTGCGGGGTTTTCGATCAGTTCGTTCTTGATGCGCTCCACCTTCGCCTGCGTCTCGGGCTTGCTGCGCAAGTCCTCTGCAAGGTTGGCGAGCGCCTCGTCGATCCTGGCGCGTAGGGGATGGTCGGGCTGGACGATCACTTCGGCCAGCAGCCGGTAGGCGCCGTCGAGCACGCCGTTTGCCAGCCGCTCGTCCAGCCCGGTCCAGCGCATGATGCTGTTGGCGCGCTGATGGATCATCTCGCGGATCAGCGGCTCGTTGCTCTCGATAGCCTCGCCGATCTTGCGCAGCACGCTTTCGAGCACCGGCAGGTGCCTGCGGTCGGCAATCGCACTGGTCAGCATCTGGCCGAGCAGGGGCGCCGCATCGATCTTCTCGAGCTGACGGCGCAGGCCGGTCTTGACCATGCCGCCCATCTGCTCGGGATCCAGCGATTCGAGCACGTCGGCCAGCAGGTTGGCCGCGCCGGCACGAATGCGGGATTGCTCGTCACGCGCGGGATCGGAAAGGAACGCCCCGGTGGCGGCCGCAAGGTTGAAGCCCTTCAGACGCCGGGCGACGACTTGCGGCGTGAGGAAATTGTCCCTCAGGAACATCGCCATCGAATCGGCGATACGGTCCTTGTTGTCGGGAATGATCGCGGTGTGCGGGATCGGCAGGCCCAGCGGATGGCGGAACAGCGCGGTCACAGCGAACCAGTCTGCCAGACCGCCGACCATGGCCGCTTCGGTAAAGGAGATCGCGTATCCGAGCGGCCCGCTCCATTCCGGGTGCAGCACCGCCAGCCGTTTGAGAACGATGAAGGCCGCCGCCATGAACAGCAGCAGCCCCGTCGCGAACAGGCGCATGTGCCGGGCCCGGTCGTTCACGACCGGGCCGAGCCGGAAAAAGTCTTGCCGTGCCACGGAGATGCTACGCTTGGGGGCCGGCAATGTTCCTCCTGCTCTTGCTATTCGGCCGCGATCGGCTGGGGAAGTGCGATTCCACCCTGGCTGGCGGCATCCTCATGGGCGTGGTGCGGCTCGAACGTGAGCAGCTTGCGGCGCAGCCACGGACCCACCCGCTTTTCGAAGCCATCAGCCAGGCTGAAGGCAGCCGGCACGATCACCAGAGTCAGCATGGTGGACACCAGCAGGCCGCCGATCACGGTGATGCCCATCGGCGCGCGCCATGCCGCATCGCCCGAAAGCGAGATCGCGGTCGGCACCATGCCCGCCGTCATGGCCACGGTGGTCATGATGATCGGCTGGGCGCGCTTGTGCCCGGCGTCCATGATGGCCGTGAGCTTGTCGACACCCTTCTCCATTTCCTCGATCGCGAAGTCGATCAGCAGGATGGAGTTCTTGGCAACGATGCCCAGCAGCATCAGGATGCCGATGTAGACCGGCATCGAGATCGGCTGGCCGACGATCACCAGCGCCAGGAGACCGCCCAGCGGTGCCAGCAGCAGCGAGGCCATATTCACCAGCGGCGAGACGAAGCGCTTGTAGAGCAGCACCAGCACCGCGAAGACCAGGAAGATACCGCTGATCACCGCGATCACGAAGCTGTTGACCATCTCGGCCTGCCACTTGTCCTCGCCGACGGGGGCGTTCGACACGCCGGTCGGCAGGTTCTTCATGATCGGCAGGTTCTGGATCTGCTCCATGATCGGACCCTTGACCTGCCCTTCGCCAAGGTCGGCGCCGACGAAGATGCGGCGCGACTGGTTGTAGCGCTGGATCTGGGTCGGACCGGCACCGAAGCGAATCTCGGCCACGCGCTTGAGCGGCACCGAGCCGCCGGTTGCGGTGGTCACGGGAAGATTCTCGATCGTGGAATAGTCCCGGCGCGAGGCGCGGGCGAGAATGACCCGGATCGGGACCTGCCGGTCGCTCAGCGAGAACTTGGCAGCGTTCTGGTCGATCTCGCCAAGCGTGGCGATGCGGATGGTCTGGCTGAGCGCCGCCGTCGTCACGCCGAGCTGCGCCGCGAGGTCGAGGCGCGGCACGATCACCAGTTCCGGTCGCTGCAGGTCGGCGGCGATACGGGGTGCAATCACGCCCGGAATCGTACGCATCTGTTCAGCCAGTGTCTGCGCGGTCTTGTTGAGCAGTTCCGAATCGCTGCCCGAGAGCATCACCGAAATATCGCGGCCACTGCCGAATCCGCCCGACTGCGTGGCAAATGTCACGCGGGCATCAGCGATGTTCTGCAGTTCGGGCGCCATGCGGCGTTCGAACTCGATGCTCGTGGCCTTGCGCTGGTCGGCCGGCTTGAGCGCGATGTAGAGCGACCCCCTGCCCTCGCGCGAAGCCTCGAGGATGTGCTGCACTTCAGGCTGCCGTTCGAGCAGGTGCGTGACCTTGTCGGCCACCACCACGGTCTGCTCGATGGTGGTGCCGGGCACCATCTCGATGTTGACGGTGCTGGTGTCGTTGTTGGTGTTGGGCTGGAACTGCGAGGGCAGCCCCGCCAGCAACGCGAACGTCACGACGAGCGCATAGATGCCCGCACAGAATGCGTAGAACCGGTGGTCGTGCATCCGCGCGCTGATCCGCGCCGAGAAATAACGGTACCAGGTGCCCATGCGTCCGGCGAAGTGAGCCAGCCACCGCAGCGCCTTGCCGAGCACATAGATCGCCACGGGAATGCCGAGAGGTGCGATCGCCGAGGCCAGCACGAAGGCCGCCTTGCCCAGCCCCATCTTGCCGAGCACGAAGTTCGCGCCCTGGAAGATCATGTAGGCCGCGCCGATGCCCCCACCCAGCATGAGCAGGATCGCCACCATCGCGATGAGATAGTACCACCAGCGCGACGGCGCCTTGACCAGCCGGGACTTGAGACGAAGCGCCTCACGCGAATCCAGCGTCCAGGCCAGAACCTTGAGATAAAGGTCCATGCCCTTGCCGCCGCCGTGTTCGGCATGGCCGTGAGCCTTGAGGAAGTAGGCCGCGACCATCGGCGTGATAAGGCGCGCCACGGCAAGGCTCATCAGCACCGCCGCAACGACCGTCAGGCCGAAGGCCTTGAAGAATTGCCCCGGAATGCCCGGCATGAGCCCGACCGGCAGGAACACCGCGACGATCGAGAACGTGGTGGCGACGACCGCGAGGCCGATTTCGTCTGCCGCGTCGATCGATGCCTGATAGGCCGATTTGCCCATGCGCATGTGGCGCACGATATTCTCGATCTCGACGATGGCGTCATCGACCAGCACCCCCGCCACGAGGCTGAGCGCCAGCAGCGAGAGGAAGTTCAGCGTGAAGCCGAGCATGTCCATGAACCAGAACGTCGGGATCGCCGAAAGCGGGATCGCGATCGCCGAGATCATCGTCGCGCGCCAGTCACGCAGGAACAGGTAGACGATGACGATGGCCAGCACCGCACCCTCGACCAGCGCTTCCATCGAGCTGGTGTACTGTCCCTTCGTGTAGTCCACGTCGGAGAACAGGCGCGTGATGTGGATGTTGGGGTTTTCCTTGCGGATCTTGTCCAACGCCTTGGCGGCGCCGTCATAGACCGCCACGTCCGAAGCCCCGAGAGCCCGCGTGAAGCCGAAAGTCACGACCTCGCGGCCGCGCAGCTTGGCGATGCGGGTCTGTTCGGAATAGCCGTCGTAGACCTTGGCGATATCCGAAAGCTTGACCTGCCTGCCGCCGCCCAGGTTGATGCGGGTCTGTGAAAGTTGGTACGCATCCTGCGCATTGCCCAGAACGCGGACCGACTGGCGCGATCCGGCGATTTCCGCCTGGCCGCCGGCAGCGTCGGTGTTGACCTGCCGCAACACGCCGTTGATGTCGTTCGCGGTAAGGCCCAGCGCGATCATCCGCTGCGGGTCGACGACGACGCGGATTTCACGGTCCACGCCGCCGTTGCGTTCAACCGAGGCGAGGCCTTCGATCGAGAGCAGGGTCTTCGAGATCGTATCGTCGACGAACCAGCTGAGCTGCTCCATCGTCATGTCGTCGGCACTGACGGCGTAATAGGCCAGATTGTCGCCGTTGGCCTCGATCTTGGTGACCATCGGTTCGAGAATGCCGTCCGGCAGCTGCCCGCGCACCTGATCGACGGCGTTCTTGACCTGGTTCGTCGCGACGTCCGGATTGGTGCCGACCGTGAAGAACACCAGCGTGGTCGACGTGCCTTCCGAGGCGGTAGACTGGATTTCCTCGATCCCGGGAACGGACCGGACCGCGCCCTCGATGATCTGGGTGATCTGCGTCTCGATCTCGGTCGGGGCGGCGCCCGGCTGCGAGATCATGACGTGAACGCCCGGGAATTCCACGTCCGGCATGTTGTTCACGTCCATGCGCATGAACGAGACCACGCCGGCGATCATCACGCCGATGAAGAAGACGATCGGAATGATCGGATTGCGGATCGACCAGGCCGAGATGTTGCGTAGGCTCATCGCGCTATGTCCGATCAATCGGCCTTGGCGGCAAGCTGGGGCTTGACCTTGTCGCCGTCGTTGAGGAACCCGCCGGCACGCAGCACGATCTTCTCGTTACCGTCGATGCCGGACTTCACGACGATGCCCTTGCCCGTCACCAGACCGGTCTGGACGGCGCGGCGATGCACCACGTTCTTGGCGTCCACGACGTAGACGAACGAGCCCTTGTCGTCGTTCTGGATGGCCGATTCCGGCAGCACCGGAGCAACCGTCTGGCCGCTGTTGATCACCACGCTGGCAAACCCGCCCGGACGCAGGGCGTCATTATAGGCGAGCGCGATACGGGCGATGCCCTGGCGGTTTGTGGAATCGATGATCGGGGCGATCTGCCAGACCTGGCCGGTGAAGCTCTGGTTCGAGCCGGTCGGCGTCACGGTGGCTTCCACGCCGACGCTCAGCCGGGCGAGATCGTCCTCGCTAAGCTGGGCGAGCAGTTCCATCTCGCCGCCCTTGGCGAGGCGGAACAGCACGGCACTGCCGCCGCCCACGACCTGGCCAAGCTCGACATTGCGTTCGAGCACGAGGCCGGCCGCCGGAGCAACGATGTTGAGGCGGGCGGTCTGTGCCTGAAGCTGGCCGAGCGTGGCGCGCGCGACCCTGACCTGGGCGACGGCAGCGTCACGCGTCGCCTTCAGCCGGTCGACGTCGGCAGCGGAGATGAAGCCGCGGTCCACCAGTTTGAGCGCACGGTCGAGATTGGCCTGCGCAAGGCGCGCGTCTGCTTCTGCGACGGAGATCTGCGCGGACTGGCCTGCCTGCTGCTGGGCCTGCACCGAGCGGTCGATCACGGCCAGCACCTGCCCCTGCGACACCCAGTCTCCCGCTTCGACGAGCACGGAGCGGACCTGCCCGCCCTCGCCCACCGAACCGACCGGCATCGGGCGGCGTGCCGCCAGCGAACCGGTTGCGCTGATTTCGCCAACAACGGAGGCGCGGCCAGGCACGACCACGGTTACGGCGGGGGTCTGAACGTCGTTTTCGCCGGCGGCGCTGGCTTCACCTCCGCCGCGCGTGGCGAACCAGATGCCGATCGCGAGCACGACGGCGCCCACTATGGCGATCCACAGCCATCGGCGGGATGCACGATCCCGTTCGACATCCCCTTCAAGCGGGTTGCCCGGCGCGGTGAAACCTTCGTTCTCGCTCACATCGATCCTGCTGTCGTAATTCATCTTGTCACCGCAAAAACTGCGATTGCCCCCAATCCCGATGCCCGAACCGATTGCCTGATCCCGGAGGCGTCACCACCCGCGGGCCCGCCCGGCACCGGGGAGCACGATCCGCCGTCGGGGCGCGGGCACACGGGTCCGCGCCGCTGCAACGGCAAAATTTCCTGCGAACGGACATATACCTGCGACAAGCGAGTGGCAATCAGCAGTCGGCCTGTAGCCGACGGGGATCGACAAGCGTCGAGCGCAGGTAATCGGCGGGGCGTAATCCTTGGGTCCTCAAGGATTCGCCGGCCAAATACGGAAACGGCGCCGAACCGAGGTTCGCCGCCGTCTTCCGGGTCTTTCGACCCTCAACAAATTCGAGGCTCAGTACTTCTGCTGGCGCTCGTAAAGATCGCGGTAATGCTGGATTCGCGTGACGCGCAGGCCCTGCATTCCAGAACGGTCCACCGCGCGCTGCCATCCCGCGAATTCTTCCAGCGTGAGCTGATAGCGATCGCAGACTTCGTCGATCGTCAGCAGGCCGCCGTTCACGGCCGCAACGACTTCCGCCTTGCGGCGCACGACCCAGCGCGTGGTGTTCGGCGGCGGCAACGAATCAAGCGTCAACGGCTCGCCGAGCGGCCCGATCACCTGGGCAGGACGGATTTTCTGGTTCTCGATCATCATCACCCTCGTACGCCGGTGCTTCGATTGCCGGCGACAGAAGCGACATTGGCCTCCGCTGGCTTGCGATTGGCTGAAGCATTTGGGTTAACAGGTATTGAGACTGGCTCATACGTATGAATAACGAATGCGGCCGAGCCGGCGAAACTGCCAAAGCGGTGAAGCCTGACAGATTCGGGCCTGATGGAATCAGGCTCTGCCCACGCGGCGCGCAGATCGTGCGCCGCAAACAGTCGGGAACGCAGGGAAAACCAGTCGATCGGCGATGGGTCCGAGATGAACTCCTCGCTGTCGCGACCAGACGCATGCCCTGCTTTGCAGGTTTCATGATCAAAAGCGATGTTCATGGACAAGGCTTTTAGCGCCGCTTGGTCAAGGGACGGTAAAGGCGATGTTTACACTTTTTTAACGATTGTTAACGCGCTTGCGAAGCACGCCTTGGCCGCCCTTTGCGGTTAGATACGGCCCCCTCCTCTCGACAAAGGTAGGAATTCCGTGCGTTCGCCTGTATGGGGCGGCGCATGACCGCCCTTTCCGACCTTGAAGGACTGGTGGCCGGCCTCGATCCCGCCGCGCTGTTCCAGTTGCCCGCGCCGCTTTCCGCGCGCCGTATCGTCGTTGCCATGTCCGGCGGCGTCGACAGTTCGGTCGTCGCCGCGCTTGCCGCCGCGACCGGAGCCGAGACCATCGGCGTCACGCTCCAGCTTTACGATTACGGCGCCGCGACCGGCCGCAAGGGCGCCTGCTGCGCCGGCGACGACATTCGCGATGCCCGCGCCGTGGCCGATCGCCTCGGCATCGCCCATTATGTCTTCGATCATGAGAGCGCCTTCCGCGAGGAAGTGGTCGAGCGCTTCGCGGACGATTACATGGCAGGCCGGACCCCGATTCCCTGCATCCGCTGCAACATGGGGCCCAAGTTCACCGACCTGCTGACGATGGCGCGGGATCTTGGCGCGGATTGCCTTGCCACCGGCCATTACGTGCGCCGCGTCGAAGGCCCCGCCGGTTCGGAACTGCACCGCGCTTTCGATCCCGCGCGCGACCAGAGCTACTTCCTTTACGGCACCACTGAAACGCAGCTCGATTTCCTGCGCTTCCCGCTCGGCGGCCTGCCCAAGAGCGAGACCCGACGCCTTGCCGAAGCCGCCGGACTGCGCGTTGCCGACAAGCCCGACAGCCAGGACATCTGCTTCGTGCCCGACGGCGACTATGCGAAGATCGTCCGCGCCGTCCGCCCCGAGGGCGAGGCGCCGGGCGATATCGTTCACGCCCTTACCGGCGACGTGCTCGGCACCCATCGCGGCATCATTCATTACACCGTCGGCCAGCGCCGCGGCCTCGAGATCGGCGGCCAGCCGGAACCGCTTTACGTCGTGCGGATCGAGGCGGAGGGGCGCCGCGTGCTCGTCGGCCCGCGCAGCCTGCTGGGCGTCGCCGCTGCCACGATCACCGAATCCAACCGAATCGGCCCGCTCCCGGACGCGCCGCTGACCGCCAAGGTGCGCTCGCTGGCAAAGCCGGTGCCGATCACGCTCGAAGGGCCGCTTGGCGACGGGACGACGGCGAGGATCCGCTTCGAGAATCCCGAATACGGCGTCGCCCCGGGCCAGGCGGCAGTGATCTACGCGGGAGATCGCGTCGTCGGCGGCGGCTGGATCGACGGCACCGAAGCCGCCATTCCGCTGGACGGCTGAGTCAGTTCGCCCAGGGTTCGAGCTGGCAGCCGCGATCGGGCGCGAAAGTCGCGGTCTGGCTGGCCAGCAGCGGAACGCTGGCCTTTACGGCGTGCGCCTCCGTATCCTCGGACAGCATCATCAGGCCGGCGGTACGGCCAAGGCCGGCAACCGCGATATCGCCCTTGCAGGTCTTGAGTTCGCGTTCGGAAACAAAGCGGCAGGCACAGGCCACCCGCGCGCCATAGGCGGTGCTGACCAGCGCCTGTTCGCGCAGGCCCTTCCACGAGAAGCCCAGCACGATCGCCAGTACGACCACGGCAAGCAGCACGCCGTTCCTGAGCCAGCGGGACGGTTGTCGTTCGCCGCGGCGGCTGTCCCCCATCCCGTGTGTCCCCACTGTTGCCATCTTCCCGCGCCTCGCACATCACACCCCGCGTCATGCCGGTGCGCCGCCCTTCCCTTATCCTTGCCCTCTCCGTCCTGCCAGCCCTCGGCCTCCTGAGCGGCTGTGGACAGGACGCGCAGCAGGGCCCGCCGCCGCCCAGCGCGGAATCGCAAGCCGCGATCAAGGATGACGGCGGTGCCCCCCGCGAATCGCTCGGCCGCGCCATCGACGGCCTGTTCGGCGATGAAGAGGTAGGCCGCACCGATGCGCTGGTGGTGATGAAGCGCGGCTCGGTCATCGCCGAACGCTACGGTGCTGGGATCAAGCCCGAAACCCGGCTGCACGGCTGGGGCATGGGCCAATGCGTGACCGCGCTGATGATCGGGCAGCTCGTCAGCGACGGCCGCCTGCGCCTGAACGAATCGGCGCCGATTCCCGCCTGGCAGCGCCCGGGCGACCCGCGCGGCGAAATCACGCTGAAGCAGCTCCTGCAGATGCGCTCGGGCCTGCGCCATTCGGAATCGGGCCCGCCCGCCGCCAACGGCAACCCGGAAGCCGGGCTCGCCCGGCAATCCGACCGTATGCGGATGCTCTATCTCGACGGGCGCGACGACATGGCCGCCTACGCCGAGGCCCAGCCGCTGGAGGCCCCTGCAGGCGCGCGCTTCGTGAACAGCGCGGCGACGCCGGTGATTCTCTCCGACCTTGCGGCGCGCGTCCTTTCGCCCGACCGCAATCCCGACCGCCGCCGCAGAGCCGTGGGCGACTATTTGCGCAACCGCGTCCTGCTTCCGCTCGGCATGGATTCCGGCATGGCGGGGTTCGACCGCGCCGGAACGATGATCGGTTCGGCCATGATCCACGCCGATGCCCGCGACTGGGCCAAGCTCGGCGAATTCCTGCGCCACACCGGATCGATCCAGGGCGCCCAGATCCTGCCCCGACGCTGGGTGCAGTTCATGCTGGAGCCTTCGCCCCGCAATCCCGGCTACGGCGCGGGAGTCTGGCTCAACCGGGGGCGCGGCAAGAACGGCGGCGGTGACGAGGCCGTGTTGTTTCCCGGCATGGCCCCCGCCAATGTCTTCGCCTGCGTCGGCGAGCATGGCCAATACGTGATCGGATCACCCGACCAGCTTCTCACCATCGTCCGCCTGGGCGAGAGCGACCCGCAGCAGGAACGCCTCCTGCACGACCGGCTGGGCAAGCTGATGGCGATGTTCCCCGGCGGCATCTGAAAGCCCTTTTTGGCGCTTAAGAGGACTGATCGAGGTTCACGCGGATTGGCGGCAATACGTCCAGCCCCGCCTGCCCTGCTTCGTCCACCAGGCCTTCCGGATCGGGATGGATGAGGATTTCCGTGCCGGGGAACTCGACGGCGAGCCGGTGCTCCAGTTCGTCCATCACACGGTGCGCCTCGCGAACGGTCATGTTCGGGTCTACCCAGACATGAAACTGCACGAAATCCTTGTTTCCCGAAGTGCGCGTGCGCAGGTCGTGAACGCCGGTGATGTCGGGATGGCGGGCAAGTACCTGGAGGAAACGGTCCTTCTTCTCCTCGGGCCACTCATGGTCCATCAACTGGTCCAGCACGTCCTGCGAGGCCCTCCAGGCGCCCCAGCCCAGCCATGCGGCAATGCCGATCCCGAACAGCGGGTCCGCCCCCCTCAGCCCCGCATAATGGTCGAGCACGAGCGCCACGATCACAGCAAGGTTGAGCATCAGATCCGACTGATAGTGGACGCTGTCGGTCTGGATGGCGATGCTGCCGGTCTTTCGGATGACATGGCGCTGCCAGGCCACCAGCATCAGCGTCAACACGATGGCGGCCGCGGATACGGCAATGCCGCCTTCCGCCTTTTCGACCGTGCTCCCTGCCAGAAACTCCTCGACGGCGCGGCTGGCGATGGCGAGCGCGGAGATCGAAATCAGCACGATCTGGAACATCGCCGCGATCGCCTCCGCCTTGCCATGGCCGAAACGGTGCTTGTCGTCCGCCGGTTGCGAGGCGATCCAGACGCCGAGCAAGGTGGCGATACTGGCCACAAGGTCCAGCGCGGTGTCGGCCAGGCTGCCCAGCATCGCCGTCGAGCCGGTCGACCATGCCGCCCAGCCCTTGAGCGCGAGCAGGAACACCGCCGTGCCTATGCTGGCGATGGCGGCGCTGCGGTTCAGGGAGGCATGTTGATGCAAGGAAACGCTCCGGCAGGGCTCAGGGATAAAGCAGCGTGCTGGCCCAGCCGCCTTCGGCGTTCCGCACGAAA
This sequence comes from Novosphingobium sp. RL4, assembly GCF_035658495.1. NCBI lineage: Bacteria > Pseudomonadati > Pseudomonadota > Alphaproteobacteria > Sphingomonadales > Sphingomonadaceae > Novosphingobium > Novosphingobium sp. RL4. Next base: position 333,756 of record NZ_CP141944.1, read on the forward strand.
CGGCGGCGTTCGTGAAGCCGGTAGGGACGGTCGTGCCAGAACTCTATCGCAGCGGGAACCACGCGGAATCCGCCCCAATGCGCGGGGCGCTCGATCTCGCCATCGCCGAAGCGGGCGCGAACTTCCTCGTAGCGGGCCAGGAACGTTTCGCGGCTATCGAGCGAAGCCGACTGGTCGGACGCGACTGCGCCAAGCTGCGAATCGCGGGCGCGCGAGTGGAAATAGGCATCGGCCTCTTCCGTGCTGACCGGCTCGAGCCGGCCCTCGATACGAATCTGGCGGCGCAGGCTCTTCCAGTGGAACAGCAGCGCCACGTGCGGATTGGCGGCTATTTCCTGGCCTTTGCGGCTGTGTCCATTGGTATAGAACACGAAGCCGTCCGGGCCGTAGCCCTTGAGCAGGACCATCCTGACCGAAGGCAGCCCGTCCGGCGTTGCCGTGGCCAGTGCCATGGCGTTTGAATCATTCGGCTCCGCTTCGCGGGCCTCGTCGTACCAGGCCTTGAACAGGGCGAACGGATCGCCGTGGGGAATGACTTCGCGGGCCTGTTCAGCTTCCATCTTCACTTCCTGACGAAATTATGTGCGGTCTTTGCCGGCGGGCAAGATAACCCTCCGGCTCCCCCCCGCTCCCCGCGCCTACAAAAGCACCGCGGTTGCGGCAATTCCTGATGGCCCAGAGGGACATGGGCAAGAACATGGCCGGTGCAATAGACGCACGGCCGGATCTAGGAAAGCACCGCTTGCCGTGCGGCTCGTCCCCACCTAGCTAGGATGCCATGGCAGCAGACCCTTATTCGACCCTTGGCGTATCGCGCACAGCCAGCGAGAAGGACATCAAGTCCGCCTATCGCAAGCTGGCGAAAGAACTTCATCCCGATACCAACAAGGACAATCCAAAGGCTTCGGAACGCTTCTCCGAGGTGACATCGGCTTACGACCTGCTTTCCGACAAGGACAAGCGGGCCAGGTTCGATCGCGGCGAGATCGACGCGGACGGCAACCCGATGGGCTTCGGCGGCATGGGCGGCGGCGGCGGATTCGGCGGCGGCGGTTTTGGCGGCGGGCCGGGCGGGCAGCGCGGATTCGGCGGCGGATTCGGCGGCAATGACGGGATCGACCTTGAAGACCTGTTCGGCGGCATCTTCGGCGGCTCCGGCCAGCGCGGACCCGGCGGCTTCGGGGGAGCCGGAATGGGCGGAGGCGGAGGACGCGGCCGTGCGGCACCGCGCGGCGCCAACGTGAATTACCGCCTTTCCGTGCCTTTGCCCGACGCAGCAGAGCTGAAACCGCAGCGCATCACCCTGTCGGATGGCAAGACCATCGATCTCAAGCTCCCTGCCGGACTTGAGGACGGCACCCAGATGCGCCTTGCCGGGAAGGGCGAAGCCGGCCCCGGGGGCATGGGCGACGCCATCGTCACCCTGAACATCCAGCCGCATGCCTTCTTCCGCCAGGATGGCGACGATTTGCGGGTGGATCTGCCGATCACCCTCGACGAGGCGCTGAATGGCGGCAAGGTCAAGGCGCCCACTGCCTCCGGCGCGGTGATGCTTTCGGTTCCGGTCGGTGCAAGTTCCGGCAAGGTGCTTCGCCTCAAGGGACGCGGCATGACCCGCAAGGACAGCAGCCGAGGCGATCTGCTCATCACCCTCCAGATCGTCCTTCCCGAACACGACGCCGACTTGGCCAAGCGTCTGGAAGGCTGGAAGGACAACCGCGACGTCCGGGCGAAACTCGGAATCTGACCCGGCATCGGCGGCGCGGCGCGGGACGGTTGAGCACCCCTGTGCCGCCCCGCCCTTGGCCAAGCCCCTGCCGGATTTGAATATCCGGCCCCGACCGCCTATGTCGGCAGGGTGAAAGGCGATCCGTCGACAGAACTGGCGACTACGGCCGCGATCTCGCCCGAGGCGCGTCGCCGCGCCGCCTTGCGCTGGCGGGAAATGCAGGAGCGGATTTCGCGCCCCCGGCCCAACAACCGGCCCTACACCGTCATTTCGCGCGTTGTCGCCGGCACCTGGGAAGATGGCTTCATTCACGCGGGCAATTTCGCGTACATGTCGATCGTCGCGCTGTTCCCCTTCTTCATCGCGCTGGCGGCAATCTACGCGGCGCTGGGGGAGCAGGGACAACTCGAAAGCTCGATCAATGCCGTGCTCGCCGCCCTTCCCCCGCGCGTGGAGGAAGCGCTGGCGCCGGTCGCACGCGATGCCGCAACCGCACGCCACGGCTGGCTGCTGTGGATCGGCGGCGCGCTGGGCCTGTGGACCACGACCAGCCTGATCGAGACTATCCGCGATATCCTCCATCGTGCCTACGGCATGACCAAGGGACTGAAATTCTGGAGAAACCGCCTGGCGTCGAGCGGGCTGATCTTCGGTTCGGTGCTGATGCTGCTGCTTTCGCTGTCCTCGCAAGTGATGATTTCCGTGATCGAGGAAGTACTGCTGACGCTGTTTCCGGGGCTCGGACGCTTCGATTACCAGATCACGATTTCGCGCGGGATCACTGCGATCACGCTGTTCGGATCGCTCTACGTCCTGTTTTTCCTGCTGACTCCCACGCGATATCAGGCCCGGCGTTACCCGAAATGGCCCGGCGCCCTGCTCGTCGCCAGCTGGTGGTTCGGCACGGCCTGGCTCCTTCCCAGAGTGTTGCGCAATTTCATCGCTTACGATTTGACGTACGGAAGTCTCGCCGGAGTGATGATCGCGCTTTTCTTTTTCTGGCTTGTCGGACTAGGGATGGTCGCAGGCGCGGAACTCAATGCCGCCCTCACCGTCAGTCCCGAGGAGCAGGAAATGCTCGCCGGCGGCGCAGGCGGGAGAAGCAGCACGACTGCACAGAACAACGAAGTACAGGAAGAACACGAATGACCGGTCTGATGCAGGGTAAACGCGGCCTGATCATGGGCCTTGCCAACGACAAGTCCCTGGCCTGGGGCATCGCGAAGAAGCTGCACGAACAGGGCGCGGAACTGGCCTTCTCCTATCAGGGCGAAGCGCTGGCCAAGCGCGTGAAGCCGCTGGCGGAAAGCCTGGGCAGCGATTTCCTCATCGATTGCGACGTTTCGGACATGGCAGCCCTCGACACCGCCTTCGAAACGCTGGCCGAACGCTGGCCCACGATCGACTTCATCGTCCACGCCATCGGCTTCTCGGACAAGAACGAGCTGCGCGGCAAGTACGTCAACACCAGCCTCGACAACTTCCTGATGACGATGAACATCTCGGCCTACAGCCTCGTCGCCGTCACCAAGCGCGCAGCGCCGATGATGCCCGAAGGCGGTTCGATCCTCACGCTGACTTATTACGGCGCCGAAAAGGTCGTGCCGCACTACAACGTGATGGGCGTGGCCAAGGCGGCGCTCGAAGCCTCGGTCATGTACCTTGCCAACGATCTCGGCCCGCAGAACATCCGCGTGAACGCGATCTCGGCCGGTCCGATCAAGACCCTGGCCGCCAGCGGCATCGGCGATTTCCGCTACATCCTCAAGTGGAACGAACTGAACTCGCCGCTGCGCCGCAACGTCACCATCGACGATGTGGGCGGTTCGGGCCTCTACTTCCTTTCCGACCTGTCCTCAGGCGTGACCGGCGAAACGCATCACGTCGACGCGGGCTACCACGTGGTGGGCATGAAGCAGGAAGACGCACCGGATATCGCGCTGAGCTGATCGGCGCTTTTGCCAGGCAAACGAAAAGGGGCCGGGAAGCGATTCCCGGCCCCTTTTCGCGAGGTATCGGCAAGAACTTACGGCTTGGGCTTGGGCAGCGGAGCAGCGGGCTGCCCAGCGGCGGCGGCGGCCTTGGCATCCTCTTCCGCTTCCTGGCGCTGGCGCTGGTCGAAATAGGCCTTCTCGGCTTCCTCGACCCGCTTCTGCTGCTCGGCGGCATCCGCATCAATGGTGGACAGGCGCTTCTCGCGTTCGGCCTGGATCAGTTCGCTGAACTTAACGTCCGAACCGTTCTTCTTTTCGGCATAGGCACGGTCGATCAGCTTCTGGGTGCACCCTGAAGCACCGCCCGCACCGACCGGCGAACAGCTCATGTTGCCGAAAGCACCCACTGTTTCATAAGCCTGGACCTTGTTGGTCCAGGCATCGGACTTGGGCGAATCGATACCGCGCAGCGGTTCGGGAATACGGTAGCGCTCGGCTTCCGCCTTGCGGGCGCAGACGGTGATTTCGCCGCTGGCCGAGGCCGGGCAAGGATCGTCGCCATAGATGATGAGCTGGTTGACCTTCTCGTCACCGGCCCCGAGGCTGTCTTCCTGCGCCGCAGCCGGAAGCGCGCCGAGGGTCAGCCCAAGCCCGAACGTGGCGATGGCTGCTGCTGTGGTCAGGAGGCGCGTCATGGGAAACTCCAGCTTGGTCGAGAACGTCGCGTGACCCGATATAGGGTCTGACGGCCTTGAACGGTACCTTAAGGTAACATGGCACCCCTCTTGGGCGCCAATATAACGCCCGGATTTCAGATTCTTTCCGAGAGCTTGATCGCTACGCGGCATCCGAGTCGGATCGCATTGAACAGGAGCGGATAGGCAGGCGCCTCTTCAGCCCCGGCCGCCAGGGCAGCGTCGCGGTGTTCGCGCTCCTCATCCCGGAACTTGAGGATGGCCTCGCCCAGTTCTGGATCCTCGTCGCCAAGGTCCTCAAGCTGCTCGGTGTAGTGGCGGTCGATCTCGGTCTCGATCGCGGCGGTGCACGCCATCGCCGCCTTAGGGCCGATCAGCGCCGTTGCCGCGCCGAGCGCATAGCCCGCCACCGACCATACCGGCTGAAGCAATGTCGGGCGCACGCCGCGTTCCGCGATCATCGCATCGAAGCGCGCCTTATGCTCGGCCTCCTGCTCGGCCATGCCGGCGATCTCGGTGGAGTGCGGCGCGCGCGCGCCCATCACCGCAAGCTGGCCCGCATAGATCCGCGTCGCCCCATATTCGCCGGCCTGGTCGACGCGCAGCATCCGCGCGGCCTTGGGTGACGTCATGGCTGGACCTTCAGACTGCGGGCGACGAAGCCGAACACGGCCAGCGCGCCCAGGGTGGAGATGAGGAAGTTGAATCCGGCGAGCGAAATTCCCCCAAGCGTCCAGGGCGCAACGTCGCACCGGATCACCGGCGCGTTCATGATCGCATCCATCGGGTCGACACCGGCCGCGAACGGGCTGGACGTGCAGGCGGTCATGCCTTCCCACCAGCCGTATTCGACTCCGGCATGGAAACCGCCGATGAGGCCCGAAACCAGCACGCCCAGCGCCGCCACCGCCACCAGCGGGCGGACCGGACGCCAGAAAAAGGCGAGCGCGGCAAAGACGATCGCGAACATGTGCGGATAGCGCTGCCACCAGCACATTTCGCAAGGATGCAGGCCGAAGGCATACTGGCTGACATAGGCCCCGCCGAGCAGGACCACGGGAATGGCGAAAGCCAGCGCGCGGGCGGCGCGCAAGGGTGCGGCAACGGCAACGGTCATCGCGGCGGCCTCAGTCCTTCTGCGCGGTCTTGGGCGCGACCTGCCCGCTTGCGGCGGGCGCCGTATAGCGTGCCAGCGCGGGCTTTCCGGCGGTGCGACGCAGCGTGTCGATCGCATACGTGAGCTGGAAATCGTCGATTCCCTGCTTCTTCAGTTCATCGGCGGAGATCTTGAAACGCGGATCGTCCATCTTGTCGGTTTCCAGATCCTTGTCGCCCATCGCCGCCTCGTTGATGAGGTGACCGCGGAGATCGGATTCGCGCACCGCGCGTTCGGCACGGACCCGCGCGTCGGGATCGGAAAGCTGCGGCACCTTGATGTCGGGAACGATGCCGCCCTCCTGCACCGAGTGTCCCGAAGGCGTGAAGTAACGTGCCGTGGTGAGCTTCACCGCGCTGTTCTTGTCGAGCTGGATGAACGACTGGACCGAGCCCTTGCCGAAAGTGCGTTCGCCCATGATGACGGCGCGGTGCTGGTCCTGAAGCGCACCCGCCACGATTTCGGAAGCCGAAGCCGAACCGGCATCGACCAGCACGACGATCGGCATGCCTTTCACGGTATCGCCCTTGAACATCGATTCTGCGCGGTAATACTGGTTCTCGCTGGCGATGCGGCCGCGCTGGGAAACGATCACGCCCTTGTCGAGGAACAGGTCGGACAGCGCCACCGCCTCGTCAAGCGAGCCACCCGGGTTGGAGCGCAGGTCAAGTACGAGCCCGTCCAGCTTCACGCCCTTGGTGGCGGCCTGTTTCTTCAGGTCGGCGATGCCCTTGTTCACGAAGTTGCCGACATCGCGCGAAAACTCGTTCACCGAGATCACGCCCACGTCGTTCTTCAGTTCCCAGGTCACCGGTTCCAGTTCGATCACGCCGCGCGTTACCGTCACGTCGAAAGGTTCGTCACGGCCGGGGCGGTAGATCGTCAGGCGGATCGAGGTGCCGGCCTGGCCGCGCATCTTGGAGACCGCCTCGTCCAGGTCGCGCTCGTAATAGAGCACGCCGTCGAGATGCGTGATGTAGTCGCCCGCCTTGATGCCGGCCTTTTCCGCGGGGCTGCCCTTGAACGGAGAAACGACCTTCACGGCGCCGTCATCCTCGACCACCGAGAGACCGAGGCCGGTGTAATTGCCGTCGATCATGGTCTCCAGCCGCTGGAGCGAGGGACCGTCGAGATAGTTGGAATGCGGATCGAGGCTGGCCAGCATCCCGTCGATCGCGCCCTTGATCAGCTTGTCGTCGTCCACCTGGTCGACATAGTTCGCCTTCACCAGTTCGTAGATGGTGAAGAGCTTGCTGAATTCGGGATTCACGCGGCTGTCCACCGCGGAAAGACCGGACGTCGCCACGGGAAGGACGGCCACGGCCGACACCAGCAGGGCAGCGCGCATCAGGGGAGCGAATTTCATCTGGCTGGAATGCCTTTTCGTACGTCACGTCCGGCCGGGACCGGCGGGGATTTCTGACTGTAATCCTACCGGGGCACGGGCACAATTGCCAGCAGTGCGGTGCATGTTCCGAAGGATTTAGGGTTTCGAAGATGAACGGGGCGCAAACGGGTAAGCGCCTCTCAGAGAGAACGGATATATTGCAGGGGATTCACGGTCTCTCCGCCCCGCCTCAGTTCAACCATCACGCGTGGATCGCGCGGCCCGGTCATGCCGATCGGCGCCCCCGCCACGACCTGCCTGCCGACTTGTGCGTCGAGCCGGGCCAGACCCGTCACCAGCGAGGTCCAGCCGCCGGCATGTTCGATGATGACGATGCGTCCGTAGCCGGGATAGGGCCCGGCGAAAGCGACGCGCCCGGCTGCGGGGGCGACGACTTGCGCATTCGCGCGCGGAGCCAGCGAAAGCCCGCGCGAAGGGGCCTGCCCCGGCAGGACCTCGCCATATCCCGTGACCAGCCGTCCCGTGACCGGCAGCATGTAGCTGGCCAGACCCTCGGGCGTGGCCACGAACTGCGATGCCTCGATCACGCGTGACTCTTCGGGACGGGGCGGGCGCATGATCGGTCCGGGCAGGGCTGCGAGCTGTTCGCGCAGAACGCCCTGTTCGCCCATCCGGTCAACAAGATCGCCAAGATCCCGCGCCTTTTCGGCGAGCGCCAGCGCCCGCTCGCCTTCCCGGGCCGCGATGCCGCTTGCCTGCCTGCCGGCAAGGCGCTGATTCGATTCCAGCACGGCGAGCGCCTTGCGCCGCTGCCGCATCTCGCCTTCCATTTCGGTGAGTTCATGTCCGGCGGCGAGCGCCTGCTGTTCCAGTGCGCGTCCGCGCTCGATCTCCGCCCGCAGGCCTGCGGTGCGCCGCTCGACCTGGGGAAGCATCGTGTCCAGCATCGCCCGGAGATAGACCGCATCCCGCACCGATCCCGGCCGCAGGAGCGCGAGAAGCGGCGGTCTTCGCGACAGGCGCTGCAACGATCCGGTCAGGCGCGAGAGGGGGGCCTGCCGCTCCGCCAACCTCTCCCGCAGCCCTACGCGCTGCAAGGCGATCAGCCTGACCTTGGCCTGCTGTGCGGCGATCCCGGCCTCCGTTTCCTGGATGCGCGCGGCAACGGCCGCAGTCTCTCTCGCGGTCTTCTCGGCCTGTTCGGTGACTTCGCGGGCCTTTCCCTCAAGCTTTTCGGCGCGCTTGCGGGCGGCATCGCTTTCACGGCGCGCCGCGAGCATGTCCTGCTGTGCCTGGGTCGCGTCTGCCGCCGGGTCCAGCACCGCGAGCGCACCCGTCTGGGTAAGGCCATTCCCTGCGACGACAGCCACGCCAAGTCCCAGCGCAATGACGGTGACGACGGGCAGGGGGCGCGGGAAGAGCTTCACGCCGCCGTGATTAGGGCAGCATGAGTCCGGCGGGAAGAGGAGAAAAGCGGGCGTCCCGCAACGGAGACGCCCCACTGGAGTTTCGTGCGGCGGTTCGGCTCAGGCGGCTTCCTTCTCGATCCATTCGGGATAGAAGCTGGGTTCGCGTTCCGACCACCCGTGCGCGGTTGCAGCGGCTTCGCTGATCGAATGGAGCAGCGTGCGGCGGCGATCCGGCCTGATCTGGGGAAGCGCGGCGGCCCCGCAGAACGCGCCCGGAAGCCAGGGGCGAACCCAGGCGCCCAGCAGCCGCTCATAGAGGAAGCGGAAAGCCGGGAAGGATTCGATGCGTTCCTGCGCCAGGTCGAAGGCGGCGATCCGCACCATCCGGCCCACGAAAGTCTCGATATCGTCGAAACCGAACTCGTCCGGACGCATTTCGCGCAGCGACGCGAGATCGGCATAAGCCTCATACTGCTTGCGGATCGAGGAAGCTTCGGCGGCATCGCGCGCCCAGAGCCCGAGGGCATCCTGCCGACCGAGGCCCACGTCGAGGCTGCGCCGGATGTAGCGCTGCTCGCAGGACGTGAAGCTTGCAAACTCGCGGAGTTCGCCGATCGTGATGGTGGCCTTGCCCGTGTGAGTCATGATCGTGATCCTCGTGCCACGGAAGGACAATCCTTCCTGTCACAAAAACCAATTTCGGCCTCTTCGGTTGCTACAGCCTTAACCGCGCAAAGGTTTGTACACGATATTTGCGGTAAGATTCGTGCAAGATTCAATTCGGGACAGTTTGAAAGATGCCCTTTCGGGTATTTTTCAGTTCGTGTCCGGCCTTCCTTCGCGAACTGCCGGACACTAGGAAAGGCCGTTCAGATCAGCCCGGCGAGCGGGCTCGACGGATCGGCATATCGGCGCTGCGCCATGCGCCCGGCGAGATAGGCATCACGCCCCGCTTCGACCGCCAGCTTCATCGCGCGGGCCATGCGGATCGGATCGCGCGCTTCGGCGATGGCGGTGTTCATCAGCACGCCATCGCAGCCCAGTTCCATCGCCACGGCGGCTTCCGAGGCCGTGCCCACGCCCGCATCGACGAGCACCGGCACTTTGGCCCCTTCCACGATCAGGCGGACCGTGACCTTGTTCTGGATGCCCAGACCCGATCCGATCGGCGCACCGAGAGGCATCACCGCCACCGCGCCGCAGTCCTCGAGCTGCTTTGCAGCGATCGGATCGTCCACGCAGTAGACCATCGGCAGGAAACCTTCCTTCGCGAGGATTTCCGTAGCCTTCAGCGTCTCGCGCATGTCGGGGTAGAGCGTGCGCGCCTCGCCCAGCACTTCCAGCTTCACCAGATCCCAGCCGCCCGCCTCGCGCGCCAGGCGCAGGGTGCGGATGGCTTCGTCGGCAGTGAAACAACCGGCGGTGTTCGGAAGATAGGTGATCTTCTTCGGATCGATGAAGTCGGTCAGCATCGGCGCCTTGGGGTCCGAGACATTGACCCGGCGCACCGCCACCGTAACGATTTCCGCGCCGGAAGCCTCTACCGCTGCCGCGTTCTGCTCGAAATCCTTGTACTTGCCGGTGCCCACGATCAGGCGCGAACGGAAAGTACGACCAGCGACAGTCCAGGAATCTGCGGTCGAGGAATCAGATACGGTATCGGTCAAGGTTCTCGTCCTTTCGGGGAACGGTATGTCAGGATTCGGGCCGTTGCGCTTGCTCAGCCGCCGCCGACGAAGTGCACGATCTCCAGCACGTCGCCATCGGAGAGCAGCACATCGGCCAGGGTCGAGCGCGGGGCGATCTCGCCGTTATGCTCGACAGCGACCTTCTTCGGATCGAGGCCGATGCCGGCAACGAGATCGGCAATCGATGAGCCGGGCGCCGCGCGCCGCGGTTCGCCGTTCACGGTGAGGGAGAGTTCTGCAGCCATGGGCCGCAGATAGCGCGGAGAATGGATTTGGAAAGTGCCCAGGGTCCGGTCCCGGCACTTTCAGTGCGCGCGGTGCAGGTTCCGGATGTGCGCGAAGGCCACAAGCGCGACGCCGATGATCGTCAGGATCGATTCAGCAAGCCCGTGGCCAACCGCGATCGCCGTGGCCATGAAAGCAAGGCCCACCCCGCCGATCACCAGCGGGGCGATGCGGCCATGGCGCATGACGCCAAATCCCAGCGAAACCAAACCGACGACCAGCGCCAGCGCCAGTCCGACGCGATGAACTGCCGGCGAAAGCAGAACCTCGCCGCCAAGCCCTAGGAATCCCACGAGAACCACACCCAGAACGCAGTGCAGGGCACACAGTCCACTAAGGACGATGCCTGCCCGGTCCAGCCGGTTTCGAATCGCGTTGAAGGCGGTGCGCATGCGTGACCATGTATGTGACGTTGTAACATTCATCAAGTCCCGACCTTGACGCGCAACATTCGGTCGACGCGCCTCTTGCGCATTTCGTCGCAAGATCGCAGGGATTTGCGCCATGAGAGTCTCTGACGGTCGCCCCATCCTCGGTACAGCCGACGATATCGCCCCCATGGTTCGCTGGCTGCTGTTCGTAGCCGCGCTGGTTGTCCTTATCGTTGCAGTCGGAGGCATTACCCGGCTGACCGAGTCCGGGCTCTCCATCACCCAGTGGAAACCGCTCACCGGCGCGATCCCGCCGCTGACCGACGCCCAGTGGCAGGCAGAGTTCGCCCGCTACAAGCAGATCCCGCAGTACATCGACGTCAACGGCCCGGCGGGCATGACGCTGGCGCAGTACAAGTTCATCTACTTCTGGGAATGGGTCCACCGCCTGCTGGCACGGGTGATCGGGCTGGCCTTCGCGCTGCCGCTGGCGTGGTTCTGGTACAAGCGGACGATTCCGCTGGGCTACAAGACCCGCCTTGTCGCACTGCTGGCGCTGGGCGGACTTCAGGGCGTGGTGGGCTGGTGGATGGTCTCCTCGGGCCTCAGCGCCGAAGCAGCCGACCGGGTGAGCCACTTCCGCCTCGCCGCGCACCTGCTGGTCGCGTTGACGACGCTCGGCGGCCTCGTATGGACCGCGCTCGACCTTCGCGAGTTGCGACGCGGGCAGGCGCCGGCCCGCCTGACCCGATTCAGCGCGCTGGCATTGGGCATGTTGTTCTTCCAGCTGTTCATGGGCGCGATGGTGGCCGGCCTGCGTGCCGGTTACGTCGCGGGGATGGGCTGGTTCAGCATGGACGCCTGGCCGCTCATGCAGGGCACGTTCTTCCCGGAGGGCGTGGAATGGGCGGGCGGCGCGCTCCATGCGCTCGTCAACGACCCGTTCCTGACTCACTTCATTCACCGCTGGTGGGCCTGGGCCGTGGTGGCCGCGCTGATCGTGATGGGCCGCCGCCTCAAGGCCCGGCATGCGCGTCTGGCCTCGATCGCGGTGCATTCGGCATTCGGCACGCAAGTGCTGCTGGGCATCTTCACCGTCTGGTCGGGCGTGGCCCTCTGGCTTGCGGTAGCGCACCAGCTCTGCGGCGCGCTTCTCGTCGCCGCCACGGTCTGGGGCGCCCACTGCCTCGGCCGGCGTGATCAGGTCGGGCTGGGGATGTGAGCGGGGATTCCGCGATTCCCGCCCTCATCTGGTGCCCCTTCCCGGACGAGGAAAGCGCCCTCGCGTCAGCAAATATTCTGCTCGACGAGGGACTCGTGGCTTGTGCGAACCTGCTGCCGGGCATGACCTCAATCTTCGTCTGGAACGGCAGGAAGGATAGCGCCCGCGAACACGGGCTGCTGCTGAAGACCAACGCGGGCCTGCTCGATGCGGCAACGGCGCGTCTCGCCGATATCCATCCTTACGATGAACCTGCCGTGCTGGGCTGGCGGTGCGATGCAGCGGCGACCGGAACCGTGGCCTGGTTGGCCGCAACAGGGCTCCATCAAGCATAGAGGTATCATTTTACCTCTATGGAAAACCGCGCTCTGCTTGACTTGCGCGCCCTTTTCGACGATTTGGCCGCCTTCCCGCGGTGCCCGAGATTCGTGAAAGCGAAAGATTCGGCCTCGCGAACTGAACATTAGGGATAGACCAGCCATGAAGGCGCTTACGAAGGTCACCCGGTCGATCAAGCCGGCCGAGGTGGAAAAGAAGTGGCATCTGATCGATGCCGAGGGTCTGGTGGTTGGCCGTCTCGCGGTCGTCATCGCCGACCTCCTGCGCGGCAAGCACAAGCCGAGCTTCACCCCGCACGTCGATTGCGGCGACCACGTCGTCGTGATCAACGCCGAGAAGGTGAAGTTCACCGGCAAGAAGCTGGGCGACAAGACCTATTACAAGCACACCGGCTATGCCGGCGGCATCAAGGAAGTGACCGCGGACAAGGTTCTCGCCGGTCGTTTCCCCGAGCGTGTCCTGGAAAAGGCCGTTGAGCGCATGATCCCCCGTGGTCCGCTCGGCCGCGACCAGATGCGCGCCCTGCACCTCTACGCAGGCACCGAGCACCCGCACGGTGGTACCCAGCCCGAAGCGCTCGACGTCGCTTCCATGAACCGCAAGAACAAGGTGGGCGCGTAATGTCCGATACCGAAACCGTTCAGAGCCTGTCCGACCTCAAGGACCTCGGCGAAGTCGCAACCGCCGTTGAAACGTCGGAAGAGACCTTCACGCCCGTCGTGTCGAACGCTCCCCTGCGCGAGCAGCAGCTCGACGCATACGGCCGCGCCTACGCCACCGGCCGCCGCAAGGACGCCGTGGCCCGCGTGTGGGTGAAGCCCGGCACCGGCAAGGTCATCATCAACGGCCGCGACCAGGAAGTGTACTTTGCACGTCCGACCCTGCGTCTCGTCATCAACCAGCCCTTCCAGGTTGCTGGCCGCGACGGCGCATACGACGTGATCGCCACCGTCAAGGGCGGCGGTCTCTCGGGTCAGGCCGGCGCCGTGAAGCACGGTATCGCCCAGGCTCTCTCCAAGTACGAGCCCGCCCTGCGCGCGTCCGTCAAGGCTGCCGGCTTCCTTACCCGCGACCCGCGCGTCGTCGAGCGTAAGAAGTACGGCCGTGCCAAGGCACGTCGTAGCTTCCAGTTCTCGAAGCGCTAAGCTTCTCGAGAGCTTCGTCTTACGAAAAAGGGTCGCGGGAAACCGCGGCCCTTTTTTGTTGCCTTCGGCAGGCGGCCAGTTTGCCAGGAGGCATCTCGGCCGGGTGCTTCCCGGCGCCCGAAATCGCGGCTGCCGGACTTCTCCAAACCGTCAGCAGATAGCAAGGTACCTGTCATTGGATAGGTACCTTGCCCTGCGTTATATCAACTACAACAAGGTACCTTGCGTTACACAATAGCTTGCGATATACACTGGTCATCCGCAGGAGATGATTCGATGTCCGAAATCGAAATCCAGTTGAAGAAGGGAGTGCTCGGCCTGTGCGTGCTCGCCCTGCTTTCCCGGGGCGACAGTTACGCCTACGAGATCGCCAGCCGCATGGCTGACGCGGTCGACATGGGGGAAGGCACGATCTACCCGCTCATGCGCCGCATGCAGTCGGACGGCCTCGTCGCGACCTACCTTGAGGAATCGCCCTCGGGTCCGCCGCGCAAGTACTACCGCATCACCGATACCGGCCGCAGCCGCCTTGCCGATCAGGTCGAGGAATGGCGCGGCTTCACCGCCGCCGTCGATGGACTGATCCAGGACATCGCACCGGCCCAGGAAGCAGGAGGACCGAGCCATGAAGCGTAACGAGTTCATCAAGCGCCTGAAGGCCGGCCTCAAGGGCATGCCGCAGGACGACATCGCCGAGATCGTGGCCGACTACGAAGCCCACTTCGAAGCCGGCGTCGCCGAAGGCCGCAGCGAGGAGGAAGTCGCCGAGGCTCTTGGCAATCCGGCGCGCCTCGCCCGCGAACTGCGCTTCGAGGCCGGCTTCCGGAACTGGGAAAGCGGCCGCTCGCCGTCCTCGGCCTGGGGGGCGATCCTTGCCTTCATGGGCCTTGCCACGATCGACATCCTGATCCTGCTGCCGATCGTCCTGCCCGTGCTGGGCGTGATGTTCGGGCTGTTCGTGGCCGCCATCGCGATCTTCATCGCTGGTGGCTTCATCCTGATCGCCGGGCCGTTCAGCGGGTTCCCCGGCGGCATCCTGGTCGCGATCCTCGCAGGGCTCGGAACCATGAGCGCCGCCGTGGCGATGGCCGCGCTGCTGACACTGGTCAGCATCTGGATCATCAATGCCCTCATGTGGTTCGGCCGCCTGCATTATCGCGTGATCGAACCCGCCATCCATCCCGAAAACTGAAAAGTTCGAACGAAAGGAACCCAGTGATGTTCAGGAAACTGCTCATCGTATTCGCCAGCGGCCTGATCCTTACGATCGTCGCATTCAGCGCGGCATGGCTCGTCGGCGGCGAAAAGCTCCGCGAAGACATCAACAAGGGCGACGTGAACTGGTCCTTCAGCGATGATGACGACGACGAAAGCCCCCGCATCACCCGCAACTTCCAGATCGAGCCCGGCGCACGCCTGACCATGGACGTTCCCGTGCAGCTCGTCTTCACGCGCGGCGACAAGGCCGGAATGGTCGTCAGCGGCCCCCAGAAGCTGGTCGACCGCCTGACATGGGAAAATGGCCGCCTGGGCGTCAAGGGCAGCTGGCATGGCCGCAAGAGCCTCCGCGTGGAGATCACGGCACCCGAGATCGAAGGCCTCGATTTCGACGCGCCGGGTGACGTCACGCTTACCGGCCTCGATCAGGACAGCCTGATCCTGAACGGCAATGGCGCACTCAGCCTCGAAGCTTCGGGCAAGGTCGGCAAGCTCGCCGTCACCACGGACGGCGCCGGCAACCTCGATTTCGGCAAGGTCGAAGCCAGGGACGCCACCATCCGCGTGAACGGCGCCGGAAACGTGACGATCGGCGCAACCGGCAATGTCGACGTCGAGATCAACGGCATCGGCAACGTCAGCCTCGTTCGCAAGCCGGTTAATCTCAAGACCCGGATCAACGGCATCGGCAACGTCGATCACGACTACAAGTAGGAATTCCCTACAGGAACCAGACCGCCGCGAACCCTTTCGCGACGGCTGAACGAAAAAATGGCCGCACCGTTTCGACGGTGCGGCCATTTCTCGTTTCCGGCTGTCTCGACCTGAATCAGTGGACCG
Source organism: Novosphingobium sp. RL4 (assembly GCF_035658495.1). Taxonomy (NCBI): domain Bacteria; kingdom Pseudomonadati; phylum Pseudomonadota; class Alphaproteobacteria; order Sphingomonadales; family Sphingomonadaceae; genus Novosphingobium; species Novosphingobium sp. RL4. Next base: position 349,135 of record NZ_CP141944.1, read on the forward strand.
GCGGATCGACGGGCGGAACGGCACCGACCGGCGCCACCGGCTCACCCGGAGTGCGCGGGGGCAGGGCGTTCTCAGGCACTTCGTCGATCTGCATCGCCGGGGTGGGCACTTGCTCAAGGTTGCGGGCAACCACGCGAATCTCGTTCCCGTCGACGGTGATTTCGTTGAAGCTGGGCGGGGTCGAGCGGATGCGCTTCGACAGCGTTCCCGCCCCGATCATGCGCAGTGGGCCTGCCGGAGTCTCTGCGGTCAGGTCGAAGGCGTCATGGATGTGGCCGGACAGGATCGCCATGACCTTGCGCCCCGCAAGCACTTCCATCGCATGCGTTCCGTTGATCGTCAGCAGCTTCCCATCGGCGCGCCGTTCCGGCAGCGGATGATGCGCCGCCACCAATACGCGGGTTCCGGCGGGAAGAGCGTCGATCGCGGCCACCGTTTCGGCCAGCGCCTTTTCGGTGACGCAGCCGTTCGACCAGGGGAAGCGCTGCCATTGCGCCCGCGTCGTCGTCTTGAGCGGAACGATCGCCAGATTCGGCAGATCGAGCTGCGCCTCGACCATCCGCTCAATCGCGTGGAACCGCTTGTAAGGCGTGAAGAACCGTTCGAAGAGATTGAAATAGGGCAGATCGTGATTGCCGACTTCCACCGTGACCGGCACGTTCAGTCCCTTGATCCAGTTCGTGGCCGCCTCGAATTCGGGATGGCGCGCGCGCATCGTCAGGTCGCCGGTAATCGCGACGGCATGCGGATTTTCGCGCGCGATGCAAGCTTTAGCCCAATTTATGGCCCGCTGGTCCTCCAGGCCGAAGTGAATGTCGCTCAGGTGGAAGAGGCGGATCGGATCGCGGGGTGAATCGTCAGGAAGCATCGAGCGTCGTTACCAGATCGACTTCGCAAGTCGCGAGGTAAAACTCCTCCTCCGTGCCGCCATCGAAAGGTTCGCCGTCGATCAGCAGCCCCATCGGCTCGCCCTCGGGGCAGACCAGCTTCAGCCGTTCGTGCTTTCCGAGCGGATCGTGCGGACCGTCGCGGAAATTGCGGTTGAGGAGAGCGATTCCCTGTCCGGCATAGTCGGCCAGCGATTCGGCATAGAATCCGTTCGCTTCGAGACCGTCGTCGCGTGGATTGACGGTGATCGCGGCGTAGCCGTCCTCGCGCCCACAATCGGCCTGGGCACAGAACACTCTCGGGCCATTGGCCGATTGCGAGATCGCCTCTCGCGTCGTCGCCACGAATTCGAGGATGTTCACCGCGCGCATGGCTTCGCGCACTTCGTTCCACACGGTGCCGGGCCCGGCCAGCACCCCCGTCAGCCCGATGCCGTGACGGCTGCGGATCACGGTCGGCCGCCGGGTACGCAAATCCGCGCCTTCGAGGCGGCCGACGATATCCGCCACCGGAACATCGCCATGCATGCGCTTCGCCAGGAGATTCATGGTTCCTCCCGGCAGCACGAGCACCGGTCCGTTCCAGCCCTCGGCCCGCGCCACCACCGAATGGGTGGTTCCGTCCCCGCCGAAAGTGACCAGCAGGGTCACTCCCGCTTCATCTAGCGCTTCAGGGGCCGGGGCATCCTCGTCGGGAAACCGGATCGTGCGTTCCACGTGAAAACCGGCCTGCTCCAATGCCTCTTTCAGTTCGGCGACCGAGGCGTCGTCATTGCTGCCGCTGGCCGCATTGCACACCAGCCAGGTCTTGCGGGGTTCGGGAATATCTCTGTTTGCCATGTCGCCAGAAACCGGCGCCGCCGAAACGGGTTCCCGCCTAAAGTCGGCGGTTGGCGACTAGCCAGGCAGAAAGACCGTTGAGCCCGCTATAGAGCAGGTAGATCCACGCCCAGCCCGACGATCCCGCCGCCACCATGACCATCGCGCCGAGCAGCATCGCGAATTCCACCAGCAGGCTCAATCGCCCGCCGAGCGGCCGGAAAAACCACGGGATCTGAGAAAGCATCGGGTGCCCGCTTTCGAGCACCGCCTTGTGAGCGGCGAAGTTGAAAATTCCAAGAAGGAAGACGACGGCCAGTCCCATAAGTACATACAAATCGTACATCGAAAGCACTGCTGCGACCAGTGCTCCAGAATAGTCATCTAATCGGCTGCGTGATTCGCAGTTGTCGTTTGCCGAATGGCAATCAGCGGCAAGTCGTTCGTCGGCCACGGACGTCGTTCATCCCCCGATCCGCCCCTTCGTCGAAGTTGGACAGCCAGCAGTCGACCCTCGCGCGATGCCGTGCCGATTCGGCGGCACAAGGAACTCACAGAGCCGGAAGCGATCAACCGCAACATACGGCTCACCTTTGGAGGAAGAGACGATGTTCAAGACCAACATGATCGCCGCCGCTGCAATTGGCCTGGCTCTGGGTGCAGCTGCCGCCACCGCAACTCCCGCTGCTGCCAAGACCACCAAGGTCTACTACAGCGACCTGAATCTCTCCAGCCCGGAAGGTCAGCGCAAGCTGGACCACCGCATCGAGATCGCCGCTCGCGAAGTCTGCGACTACAACCGCACCGCCACCGGGACGCGCATCCGCAGCGCCGAAGCGACCGAGTGCTACGTCCAGGCCCGCGCCAATGTGCGTGAACAGGTCGCCAGCGCCGTCACCAGATCGAATTCCGCCCAGCACTTCGCGATCAGTCAGTAAGACCGCGCGAAGGGCGTCACGAAGTCCCTAAAAAATAATCTGGATGCTACCTGGCGGGCCCTAGCGGCCCGCCATCTTTTTGACGGTCGGTAAATAGGTTCGGCCGATCCGCAGGGCATCGCCGCCCGCCGTTTCGACCGACCAGACGCCGAGACCCTCGTGGCGCAGCCCGGTCACATGATCGCGGCGCAGGATGCAGCTGCGATGGATGCGGATGAAGTGTTCCGGATCGAGCCGCTCCTCAAGGCTGGTGATGGTCTGGAGCAGCAGGTAGCTCTGTCCGCGCACATGAAGGCGCACGTAGTCGCGCTCGGCGTCGATCCGCTCGACGTCGGCGGCCGGAACACGCACGAGTTCCGAGCGATGCGGCACCCAGAATTCATCGAGCCACTGGCTGGCCGGCTCGGTCCGCTGCGTTCCGCGCCTGGACATGACGCGCCCGACGGCGCGCTCCAGCCGATCGGGCGCGACCGGCTTCAGCACATAGTCGATCGCGTCGAGATCGAACGCCTCCACCGCGAATTCGTCATGCGCGGTGACGAAGATCACCGCCGGCGCATCTTGCTTGCCGGAAAGCCGACGCGCGACGGTAAGGCCGTCAGTCTCTGGCATGGTCAGGTCCAGCAGGACGAGATCGGGCGTCAGTGCCTCGATCAGGCGTAGCGCCGCCTGACCGTCGCTCGCCGTGCCGATCACCGACACCCCCTCTATCCGGGAGCAGATGACCTGCATGCGCTCAACCGCGAGCGGTTCATCGTCGACGATCAGCGCGCGCAGCGGCGCGGCGCTTGAAACTTCAGGACTGTTTTCAGGCAAAACCGCGCTCCAGGGGCAAGCGTAGCGTCGTGGCGAAGCCGCCCTCTGGGCGCTTGCCGGATTCGATGGTGGCAGCCTCGCCATAACGGGCGCGCAGGCGGTCCCGCACATTGCCGAGGCCGATCCCGAAACCGCCGCTGTTGTCCGGGCAGCCCGGACCGTCATCACTGACGGCGATTGCCAGCATGTCGCCATCCCGCCTTGCATGAATGGCGATCGTCACCGGCCGCTGGGTAGCAGCGACGGCGTACTTCACCGAGTTCTCTACAATCGGCTGGAGGATCATGCCCGGCACCATCGCACCGAGAACGGCATCGTCAACATCAATCGTCGTGACCAGGCGATTCGGGAAGCGCACGGCTTCTATTTCGAAATAGAGCTTCTGCATCTCGATCTCGTCGATCAGCGCGAGGTCGTTGGTCGGATCGTCGGACAAGGTTCGGCGGTAGAACGTCGAAAGGTTCTGGATCATCTTCTCGGCATCGTCCTGCCGGCCGATCATGACCAGCGCGGAAAGCGAGTTGAGCGTGTTGAACAGGAAGTGCGGGTTCACCTGGTAGCGCAGCGACCGCAGCTCCGCGGCGGCGGCGGCGCGGCGATATTCGCCCTCGCGCCATTCGGCGGCGCGGGCCTCCTCCGCCTTCACGAGCGCGAAATAGAGCGCCGCCCAGGCGAGGACCAGGAAATAGCGACCGAACGTGATATCCGCGAAAGCCGCCCAGTGCGCATAGCTTTCCCCGAACACCTTGTTGGTGTGAATGGTGATCGCGGAATCGGACGTCTGCGTGTCCGTGGTCGCCGAGGCGTTTCCGCTTGGATCGTCCGAAGGCGCTGCCTCGCTCGCGCTGCCGTCCGGCATGACCGACTTGGGCAGGTCGACAAGGATGTTCCCGGCTTCGTCGCGGCTGATCCGCACCTTGCCCGCAGCCACGGCCGCGGCTTCTTCCTCGTTGCCGTAAGCCTGGGTCGTCACGATGTCGGAGAAGATCGCATCGTTGATGAGCGTCAGCGCCAGCGACAGCGGCAAAGCCCCCACCAGCACCACGACCAGTCGCATCCCCGCCGACTTGCGGTCCAGCAATTGCAGCAGCGGCCAGACCGCCGCCATGAGCAGCATGGAGAGGATACAGATCGTCAGGCGCCGGGAGATGATCGGCCAGACCAGTTCGTATCCGACCACCGCCCCCCGCAGGGTGGCGACGAGGAAGAAACAGGCCCAGAGGGCGGCAAGCGATAGCAGGACGAGCCGCGCTGGCACGCGCGGCTGATTGGCGACAGTCGTCATCCCGGAGGGATAGCGCGAAATATCCCGTCCGCGCCAGCTCCCTGATCGAAGCGGAACCGACGTTCGTCGAACCGGCCCGACCGGAAGGGTCGATCCGGCGAAGCGCTCCGCCGGATCGACCTGAACTTACGCCGGAAGCAGATGCTCCCTGGCGATCTTTTCCTTCCACACCAGCGGGGCGAGCTGGTGGACGTTCTTGCCTTCGGAATCGACCGCCACGGTCACCGGCATGTCCTTGACGGTGAATTCGTAGATCGCCTCCATGCCAAGGTCCGCAAAGCCGACGACCTTGGCTTCCTTGATCGCGCGGGCGACGAGGTAGGCGGCGCCGCCAACGGCCATCAGATAGGCCGACTTGTGCTTGGCGATGGACTCGGTAGCGGCAGGGCCGCGTTCCGACTTGCCGATGCTGGCCAGCAGACCAAGGTCGAGCATGGTGTCCGAGAACTTGTCCATGCGGGTGGCGGTGGTCGGGCCGGCGGGGCCGACGACTTCCTCGCGCACCGGATCGACGGGGCCGACGTAGTAGATCACGCGGCCCTTGAAATCGACCGGCAGCTCTTCACCCTTGGCGAGCATGTCGGCGATGCGCTTGTGCGCGGCATCGCGGCCGGTGAGCATCTTGCCGTTGAGCAGCAGGCGGTCGCCCTGCTTCCAGCTCTGGACGATCTCGGGGGTGAGGGTGTCGAGGTCGACGCGCTTGGCGCCGGCATCGGGGGCCCATTCCACCTGCGGCCATTCATCGAGGTTGGGCGTTTCGAGGAAGGTCGGGCCCGAACCGTCCAGCGTGAAGTGCGCGTGGCGGGTGGCGGCGCAGTTCGGGATCATGGCGACAGGCTTGCCGGCGGCATGGCACGGCCAGTCCATGATCTTGACGTCAAGGATGGTGGCCAGGCCGCCAAGGCCCTGCGCGCCGATGCCAAGGGCGTTCACCTTGTCGAAGATCTCGATGCGCAGCGCCTCGATATCGTTCCGGGGGCCGCGCTGCTTGAGTTGGGCCATGTCGATCGGCTCCATCAGGCTCTGCTTGGCAAGCTTGACGCAGTGTTCGGCGGTGCCGCCGATGCCGATGCCCAGCATGCCCGGCGGGCACCAGCCGGCGCCCATCTGGGGCAGCATCTCGATCACCCAGTCGACAATGGAATCGCTGGGATTCATCATCTTGAACTTCGACTTGTTCTCGCTGCCACCGCCCTTGGCCGCGACGTCCACCGAGACCTTCGATCCGGGGACCATGCTGACCGAGAGCACCGAAGGCGTATTGTCCTTGGTGTTGCGGCGGGTGAAGGCGGGGTCCGCCAGCACCGAGGCGCGCAGCTTGTTCTCGGCATTGTTGTAGGCGCGGCGGACGCCTTCATCGACCACTTCCTGCAGCGACTTCTCGGATTCGAGGCGGCAGTTCTGGCCCCATTCGATGAAGACGTTGACGATTCCGGTGTCCTGGCAGATCGGGCGATGCCCTTCCGCGCACATGCGGCTGTTGGTCAGAATCTGCGCGATGGCGTCCTTGGCCGCCGGGCCCTGCTCCGCCTCGTAGGCATCGCCCAGCGCGCGGATATAGTCCATCGGGTGGAAGTAGCTGATATACTGGAGGGCGTCGGCGACACTGTCGATCAGGTCGTCTTCGCGGATCGTCACCATCTGCGTCATGGAAAAATGCTCCCGTTTTTCGGATCGCGTGATTTTGCCGGCTCCTTAGACCCGGATTGGATTTTGCGCAAAAGCGCATTTCACGCGTCGATTCTTGTGTTCCACGCGCCAGTGGTTGCGTCTCGGGGAACGGTATCGTCAAAGCGTCACGATTGATCGACCAAGGTATTTCAAACCGCTTGGCCTCAATCGCCGCTTCGCCTAGAAGGCCGGGCATAAAGTCCGTATTTGCGGGGGTACAGGCGTCTGCCGTCCTTTCCCGCGACAGCATGAGGAATAGGCCGCAATGACCCTGACCGAGGATCGGTCCGCCACCGAAGCACGTCACGCGATGATCGTCAGCCAGCTGCGTACCAGCGGCGTCAACGAACATTGGGTGCTGAACGCAATGGCCGGTATCGCCCGCGAGGACTTCGTTCCCGCCACCATGCGCGATGCCGCCTATATCGACCGTGCGATCCCGCTCGGGAACGGCCGCTTCCTGGCCGCGCCGCTCGTGCACGGCAAGATGCTGGCCGAAGCCGCTCCGACCAAGGAGGACAAAGTCCTGCTGGTGGGCGAAGTGAACGGCTATCTCGCCGCTTTGCTGCGCCCGCTGGTCGGCTCGCTCGAAGTCGTCGATCCCGCCGAGGTCGCCGGTCTGGCGGGTGAGGGCGGCTATTCGCTCGTGGTGATCGACGGTGCCGTCGAGGAACTGCCTGCGGCCGTTGTGGCCCAGCTTGCCGAAGGCGGCCGCGTGGTCACCGGGATCATCGTGCGCGGCGTCGCTCGCCTCGCCACCGGTCTCAAGACCGCGGGAGCCGTCTCGCTCCTGCCGCTGATCGAAATGGGTATCCCGGCCCTGCCGGAGTTTGCCGCTCCCAAACCCTGGAGCTTCTGAACGTGGCCCGGTTCGCAAGGCGCGCCGGGCTGCTCGTGGGGGGATGTCTGATACTGGCGATGCCGGGCGCGCCTGCGCTGGCCGACACCCTGCGCGACGCGCTCATTGCCGCATACCAGACAAACCCCACGCTTGAATCGGCGCGCGCCCAGCAGCGCGCGACCGACGAGGGCGTGCCGATCGCACGGGCAGCAGGCCTGCCCAGCGTCAGCACGACGGAAACGTTCGTCAGGAACGTGAAGCAGAGCGAAAATTCGCTGACTGCGCCGTCGAAGATATTCACCGCGGATGGGCAGCTTGGCGTGCCGATCTATTCGGGCGGCGCGGTGAAGAACCGCATCAAGGCCGCGAAGATCCGCGTCGAGGCCGGACAGGCGGACTTGCGCGCGACGGAAGCCTCGATCTTCTCGCAAGTGGTCGCCGCCTACATGGACGTGATCCGCACCGAGGCGATCGTCGGTCTCAACCGCAAGAACGTCAGCGTGCTGGAAACCAACCTCCAGGCCACCAGCGATCGTTTCCAGATCGGCGATCTCACCCGCACCGACGTTGCCCAGTCGCAATCACGCCTGGCCGTCGCCCAGAGCGACTTGCTCACCGCCGAAGCGAACCTCGCCGCCGCGCGGGAGACTTATATCCGCTTCGTCGGCAGGGCACCCGAAACGCTGGAAGCCCCGCCGCCGCTGCCCAACCTGCCCACCACGGCCGACGATGCCGCCGCGATCGCACTCGATTCCAACCCCGACCTGATCGGCGCGCGCGAGCGCACCAAGGCGGCGGACAAGGATATTGACGTCGCCGGGGCCAGCCGCCTGCCCACCTTGCGACTGTTTGGCCAGGGCACCTACAACAATTACTTCAACACGCTGGCGCGCGGCGCTGTGAACGCGAACATTTCGCAGAGCGATTCATCCGCGCAGGCCGGGGCGCAGCTGTCGATCCCGATCTTCCAGGGCGGCCTTCCCGCCGCCCAGCGCCGCCAGGCCCAGGCAACCGCCTCGGCGACGCTGGAACAGGAGATCGCCACCGAGCGTGACGTCATCGCGCAAGTCCGTTCGGCCTATACCTCGTGGAACGCGTCGAACGACCTGATCCGATCCTCGCAAGTGGCAGTGGATGCGGCCGCGCTCAGCCTCGAGGGCGTTCGGGCCGAGAACTCGGTGGGCAACCGTACGATTCTCGACATTCTCAATGCCGAGCAGGAGCTCCTGAACGCACAGGTCACGCTCGTGACCGCGCGGCGCAATGCCTATGTCGCCGGCTTCACGCTGCTGGCCGCCATGGGCAAGGCCGAGGCCCGCGATCTCAATCTCGATGGCGGGATTCTCTACGATCCGCAGCTCAACTATGACCGGGTGAAGGGCAAGTTCCTGGATTGGAGCAACGATCCGGCACCCGTCGCAAAGTCCACCCGCACCGTTGACACGCCGGTGCAGGATGGGAACATTCAGGAATAGTGATGTCCCGCCTCGAATCGAGGCGGGATTTCGCCGCGTCCGATGGGCGCGCGATCAACAGGGGCTAGAGTCATGCGTCAGAGCGGTGAACCTTCGGTCGAGGAGATTCTCCAGTCGATCAAGCAGGTGATCGCGCGCGACAATCGCACGGCCGCCAAAGTCGAACGGCAGCGCCGTTCGAACGAAGGCGTCACTGCCGTCATGATCGATGACGAGGATGACGATGTGCTGGAACTGGGCGAAACCGCGCAGCTCGCGGCAGATGCCCCCGGCATCGAGGATGAACCCGGCCTGCTGCCGGACCAGGCCCGCAACTCCATGCGGGAATCGCTGGCCGCGCTTGCCATGCTGTCCGAACCGGGCGTACCCCCGCAGATCGTCCGTTCGGGAGAGACTTCGCTGGAATCGCTCACGCGCGAACTGCTGCGCCCGGCATTGGCCGAATGGTTGGACAAGAACCTGCCGCCGATGGTCGAACGCCTCGTCGCCGCCGAAATCGCGCGGATCGTCGGCAAGAAGGGCTGAGCGTTCGGGCTGGACCATCGGCCCGCGGCTTCCTACCTTCCGCTCCATGGCAAAACCCGATCCCGCGCTGCTCGATCCCGCGCGTTACCCATTCTCCTGTCGGATCGAACCGCGCTTCGGCGACCTCGATCTCAACATGCACATCAACAATGTGGCCATGGCCGGCATGCTGGAGGATGCGCGCGTGCGGTTCTTCCGGGAGGCGGGCGGTCACAAGCACCTCGCGGGCCTCTCTACGATGGTGGCCAGCATCTCGATCGATTATCTGGGCGAGACTCACTATCCCGATGCCGTGACCGTCCACGGTGCGATCGAAAAGCTTGGCCGCACCAGCCAGCAGGTCGTGCAAGTGGTGATGCAGGGGGATAGCCCCGTCGTCTTCGCCCGCACGGTGATCGTGATGGTCGGCCTGGAAGGTCCGGCTCCGCTTACGGACGGATATCTGGAAAATGCCGGACCGTGGATGTTCCGGGCGTGAGTACTTCCGCCGAGGACATCGCCAAGGCATCCGAAGCCCTCGCCAAGGCGGGCGGTAACGATATCCAGCGCCACATCTTCATCTGCGCCGAACCCCAGAAAGGCGAATGCTGTTCGCCGGAAAAAGGCGCGGCGGCCTGGAAATACCTCAAGAAGCGGCTCAAGCAACTCGGTCTCGACGGGCGGGGAGGGGTGGCACGCACCAAGGCGGACTGCCTGCGCATCTGCTTCGCCGGGCCGGTGTCGGTCGTCTGGCCCGACGGAGTCTGGTATCACTCCTGCACGGAAGAGGTGCTGGAGCGGATCATACAGGAGCATCTGATCGGCGGCCGGCCGGTGGAAGACTACCGTCTGCACCCCCCGCAGGACTGACTACCTGCAGACTGACCCTTTCCGTCAGGGCGTGTGATCGTCTTCCAGCGGATCAACGACAGACTCGTCGTGGCCGGTCCCGCTCGACAGGAAAACCAGTCCCATCAAGGCGGAGGCGAGCAGCATCGTGAATCCGATGCCGAGCGCGGCGGCGATGTAGAAGTGGACCGAAACCATCCCGTTCGAACGATAGAGCAGGACGACCGAGGCGATCACGAGGGCCAGCGTGACGGTCATCATGTAGCGCATGATGCGAAGATAGCGCGCCCAGGCATGAGCGGCCTTTTCCGGGTCATCGAGAGGCGAGCGGGGTATCATCGGCTCCATGTGAGGCTTCCGGCCGCACCGGGCAAGAGCCTGTCTGCACCCTTTCGGGAATCCGCCCGGGCATGGCCGAAGTGGCAGAGCGCCAAGGCCTGTGTTATTCTGCCTGCGAAGACCTCGTCCGAACGAGGCTTCACGCCTTAACAGGGGCCAGATTCACGAAGGGAGATTGCGACGATGACGATCGGGCATATCATCGAAGGCCGTGAAACCGTTCTAACCTGCCAAGTGACATGCACCGTCAGTGAGGCGGCGGGAATACTCGCCGATCGCCGGATAGGTGCGCTACCGATTCTCGACGGCGAGAAGCTCGTCGGCATCTTTTCCGAACGCGACGTGATCTACCGCCTGCGGGAATTCGGACCGCGCATGCTGGAAATGACGGTCGGCGATGTCATGACCACGCCGCCCTTGACCGTGGAACCTTCCGGCTCGGCTCTCGCCGCTCTCGCCCTCATGACCCGGCGCCGCATCCGCCATCTGCCGGTGATGGAAGGCGATCGCATGGTCGGCTTCGTTTCGATCGGCGACATCGTGAAGTACAGGATAGACAAGGTGGAATCCGAAGCCGCGGCCATGCGCGACTATATCCAGATGGCATAGCCCCTGACGGGCCAGGCCGGATTCCTTCACGCGGCGTACCGCGAACCTTGCCGGGCAGGGCGGGGAGGCCTACATCCGGGCCATGGATCAGCAAACCGTCACACTCAGCCCTTCGGCGGCCTCGCGCGTCGCCACGATTGCCGAAAAGCAAGGCAAGCCGGCGATTCTTCGCCTCTCGGTAGAAGGCGGCGGCTGCTCGGGGTTCCAATACAAGTTCGGCCTCGCCGAAGCCCCCGAAGCCGACGACACCGTGGCCGAGACCGATGGCGTGCGCCTGCTGGTGGATTCGGTTAGTCTGGATCTCGTCAGCGGCTGCGTGGTGGACTACGTCGAATCGCTTGGCGGCGCGGCATTCCGGGTCGAAAACCCCAATGCCGCCGCAGGCTGCGGATGCGGATCAAGCTTCTCCGTATGAAGAAGATCGCCACGTTCAACATCAACGGCGTCAAGGCGCGCCTGCCCCGTCTGCTCGAATGGCTGGAGGAAACCCGGCCCGCGGTCGCCTGCCTTCAGGAGATCAAGAGCCAGGACGAAGGCTTCCCGATCGCCGAGTTCGAGAAGATCGGCTACAAGGGCATCTGGCACGGCCAGAAGGGTTTCAACGGCGTCGCCATTCTTGCCGATGGCGAAATGCCGGTCGAAGTGCAGCGCGGCCTGGCGGGAGAGCCCGAGGACGAGCATTCGCGCTACCTGGAAGCGGACGTGTTCGGCCTCAGGGTGGTGTGCATCTACCTTCCCAACGGCAATCCGGTGCCCGGTCCCAAGTTCGACTACAAGCTGCGCTGGATGGAGCGCCTGCGCCGCCGCATGGACGCGATCCGGGCCGAGGAAGTCCCGGCAATCGTAACCGGCGACTTTAACGTAATTCCCACGGACCAGGATGTCTGGTCTCCGCCGGCCATGGCAGCCGATGCCCTGATGCAGCCGGAATCGCGCGATGCCTATTTCCGCCTGCTCGGCGATGGCTGGACCGATGCCATTGCCACCCATTACCCGCGCGGCGGGGTCTGGACCTTCTGGGACTATCAGGCCGGGGCCTGGCAGCGCGACCATGGCTTCCGCATCGACCATGCGCTGCTTTCGCCCGAACTGGCGGACCGCCTCGTCTCCTGCGGTGTCGACAAGGCCTATCGCGGCCGGGAGAAGGCCAGCGACCACACGCCGGTATGGGTACAGCTCAGGGACTGAGCTTCCCGCCAGCCCGCCAGATACGACGAGGGGAGCGAAAGCGGTGCCTGTTGCACCGGTTTCGCTCCCCTCGTCATTTCAGCGATAGGGCCTGCGGGGCCCTGGAGCCTCGTGCCGGACGATCAACGATAGAAGATGTGATTGTCCACGCGCGCCAGCTTGGTGAGGCGCCAGTTCGGCTCGACACGGGCCGCGTGGAAGAACAGCGCGCCGCTGACCGGGCTCTTCCAGCTCTTCTCGACAGCGATCTTGGCCACTGCCACCGCTTCACGCCAGCCCGAGGACTTCTCGCGAACCTTGGGCATCTTCTTGCCCTGCACGAAGGAGAACTGCGAAGGCTGATAGACCACGCCGCAGTAGCTGGCGGGAAAACGGCCGGACTCAGAGCGATCGATGATCACGCGGCCAACTGCAAGCTGGCCTTCGAGCGTTTCACCGCGCGCTTCGAAATAGATCGCGCTTGCAAGGCAGCGCATCTCGCGGCTCAGCGTACCGGGCACCGACTGCTGCGCAACGAGCTGCGCAAGCGTTTCGGCGTCGACGGGCGAATCCTGGGTGTCGTCTTCGTCGGCAACGCTTGCCGTTTCGGCATCGGCGCCTTCCGCGGAGGGGAGGGGCTGGACGACCGGCTGCGATACGAAGATCGGGTCGAGGTTCGATTGAGCCTGGACCAGAACCGGTGCCAAAGCCGCGGCGCCCGAACCCTGCGCGCCGAATAGGGTTGTCAAAACCGTAGCGGCCAGCGCAACCGCGCTAGCCCACTGAACTTTGCTTCGCATCAAATCTAGTCAAAGGCGGTGAACCAGTCCGACGCAGGCGGGAACCGAATGCCTCAAGAGGCGTTCACTTCCAGACGAACCTGCCGACGATTCCCCGTCTGCGTGCTAGCCGGGCTGGCCGAAATGCTGCCCGAGCCGCTTCCGCGTGTGCGAAAGGGCAATTAGCTTGCATGGCCTGCAAGTCAACACAGTTTATTCACCATGCCCGATGAAGCGTTCGGGCTTCGCGACGTCCAGTTCAACGACCCAAAGATCGGGGTCCTGTTCTCCGCGGTGTGCGACATACTCCGAAAATGCGAGTCTTTCGGCGGGATCCTCCCGGCGCGTGCAGTGCCAGGCGCGGGTTCCGTCCAGTTGCGGCATGCGTTCATAAGCCCGCGCGTCCCGTCCATTCTCGAGCAGGACGAGCATGATCGTCCCGGCGTCGCGCTCACCCTTGCTCAGGACCATGCCAAAGCCGCCCGCAGCCTCCACGCTGCGAATGAGGCCCGATACTTCGAGATGGGCGGGAAGGCGGGCGTCCATCGCTCAGGCCGTTCCCGAATAGCCGGGCAACCCCGAAAGCGCGATCCGCGAGCGCATGAAGGTACCGGTTCCCCGGCCAACCTCGTCGCCTTCTTCATCGATCAATCGCGATTCCGCCACCAGTACCCGGCGACGGCCGCTGACCCAGCGTCCCTCCGCCACGATGGTACCGCCCTTGATGGGCTTGCTGAGCAGCAGGTTGAAGGACGTTGTCAGCAGGAAGCGATCCGTGACCAGGGTGTTGGCGGCGTAGAAGGCCGCATCGTCCAGCATCTTGAAGTAGATCGTTCCATGCGCGGCCCCGGCTGCATGGAAGCAGTCCGGTTCCACGTGAAACGTGATGCGGGCAAGGCCCTCTCCGGGAACGTCCAGACGTGACCGGAACATGCTGTTGATCGGCGCCGAGGCGTAGAGACCTTCCAGCGCCCGCCAGTGAAGACCGGCGCCGGACACGTCCGAGGCGCCGGCATCCAATTCCTCAGGCGGCATCGCGGTCGATGACGTTGCTGAGCAGGCTGTAGAGCGCTTCCGGTCCCGGTGCGTCGATAAGCGCCTCGTGCATGCGTTCGTCACGCATCATGCGCGAGATCGCGGCGAGGGCATGAAGGTGCGTGGCACCGGCATTCTCGGGCGAGAGCAGGCCGAAGACGAGATCGACCGGCACACCATCGGCGGAATCGAATTCCACCGGCGCGCCGAGCCGCATCACCACGGCAACGGGACGGCCGAGGCCCGAAATACGGGCATGGGGAATGGCGACACGACGACCGAAGCCGGTGCTGCCCAGTTCCTCACGCTCGATGATTCGCGCAAGAACGGTTTCGCGATCGAGGTGATAGACCTCGGCGAAAAGATCGGCGAGCGCGCCGAGAATGACTTGCTTGCTGTCTGCGCTGGAAGTGACGACTGCGTCAGGCAACAGGGTAAAAAGACTGCTCATCTGCGTTTCTGATTCTGGCCCAAAATCGGTTGCCAATACTTAAACGTCCATAACCCCCGGAAAACCGGGGGTTACTTCCTTCTTCTTCAATAAGAAGTATAGACGCCGGATCGGTGTGGCGGTCGGCGTCAGTGCGGTTCGACCCAGCCAATCGAACCGTCGCCGCGGCGGTAAACCATATTATGGCGTCCGGTGCCAGCGTTTTTGAACAGAAGCGCGGTCGTATTGCGCAAGTCCAGCATCATCACCGCATCCGAAACGGTAGCTTCGGGAACGTCCACGCGGGTTTCGGCGATCACCACGGGTGCGTCCGCGTCGAAATCATCTTCGACTTCAACGGTAGGCTCTTCGAAGATGGTGTAGGCCGCTTCCTCGATCGCCACGGCGTGCGCGATCTGCTCGTGCCGATCCTTGAGACGACGCTTGTAGCGACGAAGCTGCTTGTCGATCTTCTCCGCCGCCTGATCGAAGGAGAGGTGGGCATCCTGCGCAAGGCCGGTGCCCTTGAGTACGAGATTCTGCATCACATGCATGATGATATCGCAGCGGAACGATCCGGCAGGTGCTCGACCGAAAGTGACCTGCGACGACAAGGCGCGATTGAAATACTTGTCGATGATGGCGGTCAATCGCTCCTCGGTGTGGATCTGCAGGGCTTCACCGGTGTCGACCTGATGGCCGGAAACGCGGATGTCCATGGGCGATTACTCCTCTGCTGTGAATTCAGGCGCCCCAGAGCGGGGCATCGACCGACTTCAGGAATTCGGCGTGGATGCTGAGTTCCTCCTCGGTCGCCGCGTGGGGCCGCGGTTGACGGAAGGGTCGGTCCTTGCGAACAAGAATCCTTGCTTCCGACACGATATCGGCGGTTTCCGCGACGAGTTCGAGACCGATCTGGCGACCGCCGCGAAGCTCGACATAGACCTGCGCGAGCAGCTCGGCGTCTAGCAAGGCGCCGTGCTTGGTACGATGACTTCGATCAATTCCGTAGCGCGTGCAAAGCGCATCGAGCGACAGCTTGGCGCCCGGATGGCGGACTTTGGCCAGGGCCACGGTATCCACCATGCGCGCGCGGCTCACCTCGGGATGCCCGCAGAGCGCCAGTTCGGCGTTGATGAAGTTGAAGTCGAACGCGGCATTGTGCGCGATCATCGGGCTGTCCTCGATGAAAGCGAGGAATTCCTCTGCGCACTGGGCGAAAAGCGGCTTGTCGGACAGGAAAGCGTCCGACAGGCCATGAACGGCTTCCGCCTCTGCAGGCATGCCGCGTTCTGGATTGAAATAGGCGTGATAGCTTTGACCGGTAGGCACCCGGTTGACCATCTCGATGCAGCCGATCTCCACCATCCGGTCCCCGCTCTTGGGGTCGAAACCTGTGGTTTCGGTATCGAAGATGATCTCTCTCATCCCTCTCCATATCTGCCTGCCGGACCCACTTCGCAAGGCCCTGAAGGCGATTATTCTGACTCGGTCAACGCATGTACGATGCGCTCCACCTGATCGCGGGTTTCCGCCAGCGACGTGCCGGTATCGATGATAAAGTCGGCGCGCGCCCGCTTCTCGGCATCGGGAACCTGAAGGCCGAGAATCTGCTCGAACCTGTCTTCCGTCATGCCCGGCCGTGCCAGCACGCGCTCGCGTTGAGTCTCCGCCGGGGCCGACACGACCGCCACCGCGCCAAGGCCTCGATGGCCGCCTTTTTCGTAGAGCAGCGGAATGTCGAAGACGATCAGCGGACTCGCGCCGTGATCGCTCATGAACTGCTCGCGCATCGCCGCAACGGCAGGGTGGACGACGCCTTCCAGCCGGGAAAGAGCATCCTTGTTTCCGAAAACGGCAGCGCCCAGCTTCTGCCGCTCCACCCCGCCGGGGCCGGTCGTTCCGGGAAACGCCGCCTCGATCGCGGGCAGGAGCGCGCCGTCCGGTCCCTGAAGCTCATGAACGGCGGCATCGGCATCGAAGACCGGCACTCCCAGTTCACGAAACATCGCTGCCACGGTCGACTTTCCCATGCCGATCGACCCGGTGAGCCCAAGGACCATCCGAGTCATGTCAGCAGGCGCCCGCGCAATTCGGAATCATGCTCGCGCGGCGGTGTCTCACCGAAGAAATGGGTGAAGGCGATATCGGCCTGGCCGATCAACATCGCCAGACCGTCCACGGTATCGAAGCCCGCTTCGCGCGCGGCTTTCAGGAACGGCGTATCGAGGGGGCTGGTGACGATATCGTAGGCAACGCTGCGCGGCGGAGCATGCGACAGGTCGAAGGCGAGCGGCGGCTGTCCGGTCATGCCCAGCGGGCTGGCGTTGACGATCACGTCGAAACACCGTTCGCGATCATCGAAGGCAAAATCGGTGGGTTCGGCGAAGTGGGAGAGATCGATGGCGTGATGATCGCTCTGCG
Source organism: Novosphingobium sp. RL4 (assembly GCF_035658495.1). Taxonomy (NCBI): domain Bacteria; kingdom Pseudomonadati; phylum Pseudomonadota; class Alphaproteobacteria; order Sphingomonadales; family Sphingomonadaceae; genus Novosphingobium; species Novosphingobium sp. RL4. The sequence goes on from NZ_CP141944.1 coordinate 366,003, forward strand.
TGGTGAGTTCGTCGAGCATCGTCTGCGCCTTGGCCGGATCGCGGCCGGCGAGCACGATGACGAATCCCTTTTCCGCCAGCGCCGCAACGATCGCGCGCGAGGCACCGCCCGTGCCGAGAATCCGCGCCATGCGGAACAGGTGCGTTTCTTCGAGACGCTCCCGCAGGGGCTCGAGGAAGCCCGGAGCATCGGTGTTATAGCCGGTCAGAGTCCCGTCCTGCTCCCGCACGACGGTGTTCACCGCGCCGATCTTCGCGGCGAGGGGATCGAGCCGGTCCAGCAGCGGCAGAATCGCCAGCTTGTGCGGCATGGTGACATTGCAGCCGCGCCAGTCGGTATCGAGACGACGCTCGGCCAGATAGGCGGCAAGCCCGTCGGCGGGCACGCGATGACGATCGTAGCGTCCTTCGATTCCCAGCTTTTCGAGCCAGAATCCGTGAATCATCGGCGACTTCGACTGGACAATGGGGTCGCCGATCACTTCGGCATAAGGCAGGCTCATTTCGCGATTTCTCCCAGGCGGCGCAGCGCCGCCTGCACCTTGAGCAGCGGCATGCCGAGAATGGTGAAATAGTCCCCCTCAACCGCTTCGAAAAGCTGCACGCCGCGCGCCTCGATGCGGAATACGCCGACACAGCCGGCAACTTCGGGCCATTCGGCATCGAGATATTCGGCGATGAAGGGCTCCGACATCTCGACCACATGCAGCGAAGCAACCGCATCCTCCGCCCAGATCACTTCGCCGTCACGCGCGAGTGCGGCCGCACTGTGGAGATTCATGATCTTGCCCGAAAAGTAGCGCAGGTGCTCCGCCGCAGATTCGCGGCTTTCCGGCTTGTCGAACCGGCGGCCGCCACATTCGACGAGGGAATCACTGCCGAGCACAAGCTGGCCGGGCGCGCCCGCCGAAACCGCGAGCGCCTTGGCCTTGGCAAGGGCGAGGGCGATCTCGGCCGGCGCCGCGCCGGACAGCTCCGCTTCGAGCGCCCGCTCATCGACGTGAGCGGGTTGCGCGCGGAAAGGAATGGCGGCGGCTTCAAGCATGGCGCGCCGCGAGGCGCTCTGGGACGCGAGGACGATCATCGACAATTTCCTGAGATTCGGATTCGGCGGATTCAGATGGGCTTGGGGCCAAGCGGGCCTTGCAGGCCCGAAGCCCTGCGCTCGTTATAGAGATTGATGATCGCCGCCGCCGTTTCCTCGATGGAACGGCGGGTCACGTCGATCACCGGCCAGGAATTGTCGGCGAACATGCGCCGCGCATATTTCAGCTCATCCTCGACCCTATCGGTCTTCACGTAGTCGGTATCGGGAGACTGGCTGAGCGAGAGCAGGCGGTTGCGACGGATTTGAATCAGCCGATCAGGCGCGGTGGTAAGCCCGACCACCATGGGCCGCTTGAGCCCGAACAGGGCCGCAGGCGGCGGACTTTCGACCACGATCGGGATATTGGCGACCTTGTATCCGCGATTGGCAAGATAGATCGAAGTGGGCGTCTTGCTGGTGCGCGATACGCCCGCCAGCAGGATATCCGCTTCTTCCCATTCCTCCCAGGCGATCCCGTCGTCATGGGCGATGGTGAACTGAATCGCATCGACACGCGCGAAATAGGCATCGTCCAGCCGATGCTGGCGGCCGGGCCGCCCCTTGGCTTCCTGGCCGAGCAGGGCTTCCAGCGCATCCGTCACGCCATCCAGCACGGCAATCGCCGGCAGGCCGAGAATCTGACAGCGTTCTTCCAGCTTTCCCCGCGTTTCCTCGTTCACCAGGGTGAAGAAGACGAGTCCGGGATTGGCGGCGATCTCGCCCATGATCCTGTCTAGGTGCTGCTGTGAACGGACCATCGGCCAGAAATGTCGCAGGACGTCTGAATCGTCGAACTGGGCGAGGGCCGCCTTCGCGATCATCTCGAGCGTTTCGCCGGTGGAATCCGAGAGCAAATGAAGGTGAAATCGCGCCATGCGAGGCTTTTCCAGGGTCTTTCACGGAAGGCGGCCGGCAGGGCGCCGGGGCCTGTGGATACGTCCGGGCATAAACCACGGGACTGGTCGGTGACAACTCGGATCCCGGGTTTCCTCCCCATTGAACCGATTCAACGGGCAGACTTGCGAACATGATTCAAATCCAAATCACACCCTGTGGGTAACAGGGATAAAGAGTCTTTGACTCAGACTCCATCGAGAGTCGCTTCGCAGATTTGAACCTGTTCACCGTGGAATAATTCGGGCAAGATTCAATCGTCCCCGATATCCACAGGACCAACAGACTCCATCATCCTTCTAAGAATCTTTATTTTTTTGATCGGACCTGAATCTCGATGCCTGGCCTCCTTCTCGAAAACCTGCGCGGAACGAACACGAGCAAGCGCCCGATCTGGCTGATGCGCCAGGCCGGAAGATACCTTCCCGAATACCGCGCCCTTCGCGCCGAAAAGGGCGGATTCCTCGCGCTCGTCTATGATACCGACGCTGCGGCCGAAATTACGCTCCAGCCCATCCGCCGCTTCGGATTCGACGGCGCGATCCTCTTCTCGGACATCCTCATCGTCCCTTACGCGATGGGACAGGATCTGCAGTTCCTTGCCGGTGAAGGCCCAAAGCTGACTCCACGCCTGGTCGATCACGCGCTGGTGAATCTCACCGCCGTTCCCGAGCGCCTGACTCCCATCTACGAAACCGTCCGCAAAGTCCGCGCCGGACTCGAATCCGACAAGACCATGCTCGGCTTCGCCGGAAGTCCGTGGACTGTCGCAACCTACATGTGCGCAGGCGAAGGCAGCCGGGATCAGCATGAGACGCGGGCAATGGCCTATCGCGACCCTGCGGCGTTCGAGGCGATCATCCAGGCTATCGTGGGGGTGACTGTCGAATATCTCAGTGGCCAGATCGAAGCCGGAGCGGAAGCCGTCCAGCTCTTCGATTCATGGGCCGGATCACTCTCTCCCGCCCAATTCGAACGTTGGGTCATTGCCCCCAATGCGAAGATCGTATCCGAGATGAAAGCACGCCATCCCGAGACTCCGGTCATCGGATTCCCAAAGGGGGCCGGCGAAAAATTACCGGCATACGCCCGTGAAACCGGAGTCGACGCGGTTGGAATCGATGAAACGATAGACCCGGTCTGGGCGGCGAGAGAGCTTCCCGCCGGGCTTCCGGTGCAAGGGAATCTCGATCCGCTTCTCCTGCTTTCGGGTGGGAACGATCTCGAGATTCAGACTCACCGCGTGCTCGATGCTTTCGCCGACCGGCCGCATGTCTTCAATCTCGGACACGGCATCGGCCAGTTCACGCCGATCGAAAATGTCGAGCGACTGCTAGGCATCGTGCGCGCCTGGTCGCGGTAGAATCCGCGCCAAAACGACCAACCGCCTGACTCGCCCCGGAATCGGCTTGCCCGAATCCGGGCGAGCGTGCAGGAGGTCGCCTTCCGGATTCATCGAGACTCGTGCTGCCCATGCAGGAAGTGCTTTCCATGCTTTATCTCTGGCTCAAGGCCGGACACGTCATTTTCGTGATCTTCTGGATGGCCGGCCTGTTCATGCTGCCGCGCTATTTCGTCTACCATCAGGAATCAGAGCCCGGCTCGGCCGAAGAAGCGCGCTGGATCGATCGCGAATCCAAGCTTCGCAAGATCATCCTCACCCCGTCGCTGGTCCTGGTATGGGTGCTCGGCATCGCTACCGCCTCTGCGATGGGGGCATGGAGCGAAGGCTGGCTTCATACCAAGCTGCTCTTCGTACTGGGCCTGTCGGGCTACCATGGGTGGTTGGTCGGTTACGGCAAGAAGCTGGCAAAGGGCGAACGGCCGCTAACGGGCCGGAAACTGCGCCTGCTCAATGAAATTCCCGGACTTGCAGCAGTAGTGATCGTTATTCTGGTGGTCGTGAAGCCGTTCTGACGATCGGGCGATTCATCGTCCAAAAGCATCACTTGCCGCTCGGGCACTGCGGGAATCTCGATTCAGCCCGGCCACACGCCGTCCCGCAGATGACTCGTTGACCCAAAGCTGCCCAGAGCTTATCTGAGCCTTGTTCCGGCACAGGGCGGCGAGCCCTTTCGCTTGCCCGGATCCGCTTTCCCCAAGCCCAACGATCCCGCCGGCCGACACCCATTTTCCATCCGGAATCCAGACAAGATGCACCTTAAAGAACTCAAGAAGAAAACGTCGGCCGATCTGGTCGAAATGGCCGAGGAACTCGGCGTGGAAGGCGCGTCGACGCTGCGCCGCCAGGACCTCATGTTCGCCATCCTCAAGGAAGTGGCTGAAGACGGTGAGGAAATCATCGGGCAGGGCACCATAGAGGTTCTCACCGATGGCTTCGGCTTCCTGCGCAGCCCCGAGGCGAATTATCTTGCCGGTCCTGACGATATCTACGTCTCGCCCAACCAGGTCCGTAAATGGGGCCTGCGCACCGGCGATACCGTCGAAGGCGAGATCCGTGCTCCCCGCGACGGCGAGCGTTACTTCGCCATCACCAAGCTCATCAGCGTCAACTTCGACGATCCCGACGTGGTGCGCCACCGCGTCAACTTCGACAACCTGACACCGCTCTACCCCGATCAGCGCCTGAAGCTCGACAGCCTCGACCCCACGGTCAAGGACAAGTCGGCCCGCGTGATCGATCTCATTTCGCCGCAGGGCAAGGGCCAGCGCGCCCTGATCGTGGCCCCGCCGCGCACCGGCAAAACCGTGCTGTTGCAGAACATGGCCAAGGCCATCACTGACAACCATCCGGAAGTCTTCCTTCTCGTGCTGCTCGTCGACGAGCGCCCGGAAGAAGTCACCGACATGCAGCGCTCGGTGAAGGGCGAGGTCATCTCCTCCACCTTCGACGAACCCGCCCAGCGCCACGTCCAGGTCGCCGAAATGGTGATCGAGAAGGCCAAGCGCCTCGTCGAGCACAAGCGCGACGTCGTGATCCTGCTGGACTCGATCACCCGTCTCGGCCGCGCCTACAACACCGTGGTGCCCAGCTCGGGGAAGGTGCTGACCGGTGGTGTCGACGCCAACGCCCTGCAGCGCCCCAAGCGCTTCTTCGGCGCCGCGCGCAACATCGAGGAGGGCGGTTCGCTCTCGATCATCGCTACGGCCCTGATCGACACCGGCAGCCGCATGGACGAAGTCATCTTCGAAGAGTTCAAGGGCACCGGTAACTCGGAAATCGTCCTTGATCGCAAGGTGGCGGACAAGCGCATCTTCCCGGCGCTCGATGTCGGCAAGTCGGGCACCCGCAAGGAAGAGCTGCTGGTTCCCAAGGACCAGCTCACCAAGATGTGGGTCCTTCGCCGTATTCTCATGCAGATGGGCACCGTCGATGCGATGGAGTTCCTGCTCGACAAGATGAAGGACTCGAAGACCAACGAGGACTTCTTCTCGACGATGAACCAGTAAGCGGGGAGTCCCGGCTTGAGCATCCTGCAGACACTTGTCGCTACCTCCTCGATGGGAGGTCCGGCGGAGATCTGGCAGCATATCGTCAACGATTTCTCGAACCTTGGGACGCCGGCAGCCATGTCGGCGTTCCTTCAGGTGCTGATGATCGACGTGGTATTGGCGGGCGACAATGCCATCGTCGTCGGCGCCCTGGCAGCGGGGCTTCCTGCCGACCAGCGCAAGAAGGTCATCGCCATCGGCGTGATCGCAGCGTTGGTGCTGCGCATCGGTTTCGCGCTTGTCGTGACCTGGCTGCTCGGCCTTGTCGGGCTGATCTTCGCTGGCGGATTGCTGCTGCTCTGGGTCGCGTGGAAGATGTACCGCGAGCTTCACGGCGGTGAACATTCCCCCGGCTCACCGGAAATCGAGGGTGACGAGAGTTCCGGCCTCAAGCCTGCCAAGAGCTTTGCCGGAGCGGCAATTTCGGTTGCGGTGGCGGACATCTCGATGTCGATCGACAACGTGCTCGGCGTAGCCGGCGCGGCGCGCGATCATCCCGGCATCCTGATCGTGGGCCTGGTCTTCGCAGTGGCCCTCATGGGCGTCGCCGCGAACTTCATTGCGCGCTACATCGAACGCTATCGCTGGATAGCCTGGATCGGCCTTGCGGTGATCCTCTATGTGGCGGCAAAGATGATCTATGAGGGGTGGGTAGACCCGCAGCTCGGGATCATCACGCTGATCTGACGAATGAAAAGGGCCCGGATTTCCGGGCCCTTTTCTTTTTGATCGATGTTCCGGAGACGATTGCCCCTCACAGGCTCTCCAATTCGTTCAAGGCACCAGCACCGTGGACCCTGTGGTAGCCCGGCTCTCCAGCGCGCGGTGGGCCTCGGCGGCATCCTCCAACCGGTAGGTCTGGCCGATATGGGGCCTGAGAATCCCGGCGGCGATCCGGTCGAACAGCTTCCCTGCGCTGACGGCGAGCTGCTCCGGCGTGGCGATGTAGTCGGCAAGGGTCGGGCGGGTGAGGTAGATCGATCCCGCTTTCATCAGGTCCAGCGGCGCAATCGCGGGAACCGGTCCCGAGGCATTTCCGTAAGTCACCATGAATCCGCGCTTGCGGAGCGAAGCGAGCGATGCGGACCAGGATGCCGCGCCGACGCCGTCATAGACCACATGGCACATCTCGCCCCTGGTGATCTCGCGGATGGCTTCGGGCAATTCGCTGAAATCGCAATGGAGGGAGTGCTCGCCTGGAACCTGCGCCGCCTTTTCGGCGCTGCCCGAGTGGGCGATCACGGTTGCGCCTTTATCCAGCAGCCATGGCACCAGTAGCGAACCGACTCCCCCGGCCGCCGAATGCACCAGTGCGACATCGCCCTTTCCGGCGGCATATGTCTCTTCCGCGAGATAGCAGGCGGTGAGTCCCTTGAGCATGACGGCTGCCGCAATCTCCGGAGCGATCGTGTCGGGGATGGGCATGGCCTGCGCCGCCTTCACAATGCGGTGCGTGGCATAGGCCCCGCCGGCATAAGTCGTGCCGACACGCTCACCCGGCGAAAAGCCGGCCACGTCGGTGCCAAGCGCGATGATCCTTCCGACGCTTTCCGATCCGAGCTTGATCGGCAACGGGTCGGCATAGAGTCCCTTGCGGTAGTAAGTGTCGATGAAGTTGAGTCCGACCGCTTCGGTCTCGATCAGCAATTCGCCGGGACCGGGGCAGGGGACTTCGAAATCCTCCCGCTCGATCACTTCGGGGCCGCCATGGCTTCGGGCGATCATCCTGTATCCGGTGGTCATGTTGGCAAGTCCTTGGAATTTGCGTTCAGAACACGCGTCTGAACGTGTCCGCCCGGGCGACGTTCCAGGCGCGGGCGTAGGGGGTGGATTCGGGGTCGGCGAGCAGTTCGCCGGGTTTCAGGAAACGGTACACTTCGTCCAGTGGTCCGGCCTTGGCGCTGTCTATCCGCTGGTACATGTCGTGCTGGTTGAGGCCCCAGGGACTGTCATAGCCCATGGCGACGACAATCTCGCGGAGGGATTTCAATGTTTCCTTCTGGAACCGGGCAACGCGTTCCGCCTTATCCTCGACCACGAGTCCGCGCTGGCGCCAGGCGACCTGGGTGGCAACGCCGGTTGGACATTCGCCGGTGTGGCATTTCATCGATTGCACGCAGCCGAGCGAGAACATGAAGGCGCGGGCGGCATTGCACCAGTCCGCCCCAAGCGCGAAGGCACGGGCCATGCCGGCACCGGAATGGACCTTGCCCGAAGCACCGAGGCGGATCCTGTCCTTCAGGTTGGCACCCACAAGGGCATTGCGCATCAGCGTCAGCCCTTCCCGCAGCGGCATGCCGACATTGTCGGTAAGTTCCTGCGGCGCGGCGCCGGTCCCGCCCTCGGCACCGTCCACGACGATGAAGTCCGGTGTGATTCCGGTTTCCAGCATGGCCTTGACCAGCGCCATGACTTCATGCGGCTGGCCGACACAGAGCTTCATGCCTGCAGGTTTGCCACCCGAAAGTTTGCGCAGCTGTTCGAGCCACTGGAGCAGTTCGATGGGCGTTGAAAATGCGGAATGGGCCGCGGGCGACAGGCAGTCCTCGCCGACTTCGACCTTGCGGGCCTCGGCAATCTCGGGCGTGACCTTGGGGCCGGGCAGTACGCCGCCGTGGCCGGGCTTGGCGCCCTGGCTCAGCTTGATCTCGACCATCTTGACCTGATCGCTCTGCGCCTGCTCTGCGAAGAGATCCGGATCGAAGCTGCCATCCTTGTGACGGCATCCGAAGTAGCCGCTGCCCAGTTCCCAGATCAGATCGCCGCCATAAGTGCGGTGGTAGCGGCTGATCGATCCTTCGCCGGTGTCATGCGCGAAGCCGCCCAGCGCGGCACCCTTGTTGAGCGCTTCGATGGCATTGGCCGAAAGCGAGCCGAAGCTCATGGCCGAAATATTGAGCAGCGCGCTCTCGTAAGGCTTCGCGCACTGGTCGCCCCCGATCTTCACGCGCCATGATTCAGGCGCTTTTTCGTTCGGTGCGATCGAATGGCCGAGCCATTCGTATTCGTCGGAATAGACATCGAGCTCAGTGCCCATCGGGTGCGAGGATATGTCACCCTTGGCACGCGCATAGACAAGGCTGCGCTCCTCGATGGTGAAGGGGCGGCCTTCGCGGTCTCCCTCGACGACATAGGCGCGCAGATAGGGCCGTAAGTCCTCGAACAGCCAGCGCACGCGCGCAATCAGCGGATAGTTTCGCCGGAGTGCGTGGCGGTCCTGCAGGAAGTCCCAGAGAGTCAGCAGCAGGACCGGCACCATCAGCACCAGCGCCCAGCGCCATGACGGAACGAGCCAGCTCAGGGCCGTGAGAGTCACGACTGCAAGCGGCACGGCATAGCGCGGGGCCACCGTCATCGGCTTAACCGATATGCTCCGCGAAGAAGGCCTCGGTTCGTCCATCGGCGAGCGCTGCGCCGGCTTCGTCGCGGCGGGCGCCGATTTCGGCGGCGAAGCCGTGGTCCAGGCCTTCGTAGTCCCATAGGGTGACGCGCGGATGATCGTCCAGCCCTTCGTGGATGGTCTTCTGCGCGGCGGCGTCCACGAAGTGATCAGCGGTGGGGATGTGCAGCATGAGCGGACGGGCGATCGCGTGCTTCTCGTTCAGCATCTGGTCGATCATCACGCCATAGTAGCCGACCGAGGCATCGATGTCGGTACGGGCGGCGACCATGTAGGCAATGCGGCCACCCATGCAGAAACCGACAAGCCCGATCTTCGGCACGCCTTCCTCGCGGCGGATCCAGTGGATCACCGCCTCAAGGTCGCGGATTCCGAGATCGAAGTCATGGGCCATCATGTGGCCGATGGCCTGGTTGAATTCCTCCTCGACATAGGGGCTCAGTTCGATGCCGGGCTTCTGGCGCCAGAAGGTGTCCGGCGCGACGGCGAGGTAGCCCTTGGCGGCCCAGCTATCCGCCTTCTGGCGGATGCCGGCATCGACGCCGAAGATTTCCTGCTGGACGATGACCGCACCGCGCGGCGTGCCTTCGGGGCGAGCGATATAGGCGGGGATCATGCCGTCGCCGTCGAGCGTCGGGATGTCTGTATTGGTCATGGGAGACTCTCCTGGGAAATGCACTCTCGAAGCCTTTTGGCCCCGATATGCGTTTAGGTCGAGGGTAGGCACGAGCGATGGACTTTGCCATCGCCATGTGTCACGCAAGGTACAGAAATTCCAAAAGGGAGGCCGGGATGAAGGTCAATGTCGAGGTCGAATGCTCGCCTGAAGAGGCCCGGCGGTTCCTCGGTCTACCCGACGTCACCAAGGCCAACGAGGTCTATGTGGACGCGCTGGCCAAGGCCATGCAGGGCGTGGGCAATTTCGACCAGCTCCAGGAACTGACCAAGCAGGTTGCGCCTATGGGACAGTTCGGGCTCAAGCTGTTCCAGCAATTCCTTGAAAGCGGTGCTGCCATGGCGATGAGCGGCAGCAAGCCGAAGAAGGATAGCTAGAGCCTGGGCGTCGTCCGGGGGTTCACCTCGGGGCGGCTCTGCGGTAGCGGGCTTTATGCCCGACACGATTTTCGCGCTTTCCAGCGGTTCTCCTCCTGCCGCCATCGGCGTAGTCCGCATCAGCGGACCTGACGCGGGGGCGGCGCTTGTCGCTTTGGCTGGCTCGCTGCCCGATCCGCGCCGCGCCAGCTATCGGCGGCTGCGCGGTGCCGATGGCACCATACTCGACCAGGCCCTGATACTATGGTTTCCCGGACCGGCCACGGCTACCGGTGAAGACCTTGCCGAACTTCATCTGCATGGCGGCAGGGCCGTGGTGGCAGCGGTCGAAGCCGCGCTATCCGACGTGCCCGGCTTGCGGCGAGCGGTTCTGGGCGAGTTTACGCGCCGTGCCTTTGCCAATGGGCGCATCGATCTGGCCGAGGCGGAGGGCCTTGCAGATCTGCTTTCGGCGGAAACCGAGCTTCAGCGTCGCAGCGCGCTTGCGATGGCGGGAGGGGCATTTTCGCTTCAGGTAGAAGCCTGGCGTGAGCGTGTGCTGCGCGCGTCTGCTTCGGTGGAAGCCGTGCTCGACTTTGGCGACGAAGACGACGTTTCCGATCTTCCGCAGGACTTTCTCGCCGGTCTCGCCATGCTGCGCGGCGAACTGGCGGGCTGGCTTTCGCGGCCGCGTGCAGAAGTGCTGCGGGAAGGTTTTCGGGTCGTTCTTGCCGGGCCGCCGAATGCCGGGAAGAGCACCCTGTTCAATGCGCTGGTCGAGGATGACGCAGCGATCACCTCTCCCCACGCCGGCACGACGCGGGACGTGTTGACCCGTGTTGTGTCGCTCGGCGGCGTTCCTTTCGTCTTCGGCGATACGGCGGGCCTTCGCGATGAGACCGGAGACGAGATCGAAGCGATCGGTATTTCGCGGGCGCGGGCCGAACTGGACCGGGCGGACCTCGTGCTCTGGCTCGGGCCGGAACAGGAAGGTCCGGAAGGATGCTGGGAGATTGCCGCCCGTGCTGACGTGTTTCACGTGGAACAGAAGCGGGCGCCCCGTCACCGCGTTTCGGCGGTCACGGGGGAGGGGGTCGACGACCTCCGCCGCGATCTCATCGAAACGGCCTCGAAGGCGATGCCGCGTCCCGGTGAAGCCGCACTCAACCGGCGGCAGTATGCGCTTGTGGCTGAAGCCGAACGGGCAATCGGAGCGGCCGCGCAGGAGAGCGATCCACTGCTGGTGGCCGAGGCACTGCGGCTGGCCCGATTGAGCTTTGACGCATTGATCGGCCGGGCGACGACGGAGGACATGCTGGACGCCTTGTTCGGACGTTTCTGTATCGGCAAATGAGCATGTTCCACGTGAAACATTCGAGGCGCTTTGACGGGAGTCATCGCTTCGGGTAAGCGCGTGGGCCATGCATTCTTTCGACGTAATCGTGATCGGCGGCGGTCATGCCGGCTGCGAGGCGGCTGCTGTCGCCGCGCGCATGGGTGCGCGTGTCGCACTGGTGAGCTTCGATCTCGACGCGGTTGGGGCCATGAGCTGCAACCCGGCCATTGGCGGACTGGGCAAGGGCCATCTCGTGCGGGAGGTCGATGCCTTCGATGGATTGATTGCGCGCGCTGCCGATGCCGCCGCGATCCATTACCGGATGCTCAATCGCTCGAAGGGGAGCGCGGTTCAAGGGCCGCGCGTCCAGGCCGACCGCAAACTGTTCCGGGCGGCGATTCACCGGCTTCTGAAGGAGCAGGGTGACCTGACTCTTGTTGCCGGCGAAGCGTCCGCGCTGGTCCTTGAGCAGGGCAGGGCAGTCGGCATCGATCTTGCCGACGGCACCCGGCTTGACGCGCGGGCCGTGGTTCTTTGCACCGGCACGTTCCTCGGCGGAACCCTTTTCCGGGGAGAGGAACGGCTTACGGGCGGGCGTATCGGAGAGGCCTCCGCGCAGAGGCTGGCGGCGCAGCTCAGGGATGCGGCGCTGCCGATGGCGCGTCTGAAGACGGGTACCCCGCCGCGTCTTGACGGGCGAACCATCGACTGGGCTCGTCTCGATGAGCAGCCGTCCGATGGCGAAGACTGGACCATGTCGGCGATGGGGCGGGGGCGCACCGTCCCGCAGGTATTCTGCGCGATCACCCGGACCAACCCGCGCACGCATGACGTCATCCGCGAAAACCTGCATCGCTCGCCGCTCTTCACCGGTGCCATCGGCGCGCAGGGGCCGCGGTATTGTCCATCGATCGAGGACAAGATTCACCGGTTCGCCGATCGGGATGGCCATCAGATCTTTCTTGAGCCGGAAGGGCTTGATAACCCGCTCGTCTATCCCAATGGCGTAAGCACCTCGCTGCCTGCCGATGTGCAGCTTCAGATGCTGCGCACGATGGAAGGACTGGAACGGGTCGAGATGGTCGTGCCGGGGTATGCGGTGGAGTATGACCATATCGATCCGCGCGCCTTGCGGACGAGCCTGGAAATTCGCGACATCCCCGGAGTCTATTGTGCCGGGCAGATCAATGGCACCACCGGTTACGAAGAGGCGGCGGCGCAGGGGCTGGTTGCAGGCATGCACGCCGCTTCGGTCGTCCTCGGCCGCGATGGTCCCGCGCTGGACCGTGCGAACAGCTACATGGCGGTGATGATCGACGACCTCACCCTGCAAGGCGTGAGCGAACCCTATCGTATGCTGACAGCGCGCGCCGAGTATCGGCTTCGTCTGCGCGCCAATAATGCCACGACGCGTCTTACTCCGCTCGCGATTGAGATTGGAGCTGCCGGGGCCGAGCGTCAGGCGTGGTTCGATGCAAGGCTCGAAGCGAGAGCGCGCATCGACGAAGCTTTTGATGCGACGGTTTCCGCCAACGATCTCGCCAACGCGGGATTGCCGGTCCGCGTCGATATCGGCCGCTTGCCGATCCGTGAATGGTTGCGCTTCGGCGGTGTGGACCTTGACGGCCTGTCTTCCTGGATCGACGAGGGCTTGCTGGGTGATGAGACTCTCGTCGAAGAGATGGTCGAGGATGCGGCTTACGCGCCCTATCTCGAGCGGCAGGAGCGTGAGTTGCGCGAACTTCGCGCCAGCGAATCTCTGCCCTTGCCCGAGAATTTCCCTTACGCCGAGATCGCCGGACTTTCGCGCGAGATGGTCGAACGGCTGACCAAGGCGCGTCCCGCAACTCTGGCAGCGGCCGGACGGATACCCGGAATCACTCCGGCAGCGCTGGCAGCGTTGCTGGTCCATGCCCGCAGGGAGGCGGCGTGATAATTACCGAAGACGAAGCAAGGGACTGGCTCCGCGCCCTTCCAGAATGTGATGACGATGCTTGGGTGCGTCTGGAAACGCTGGTCGCAATGCTGGTGGAGGAGAACCGTCAGCAGAACCTCGTATCGGCTGCCAGCCTCGATCAGGTCTGGCTGCGCCATATCGTGGACAGTGCCCAGTTGCTACCACATGTTCCACGTGGAACATCGCCTTGGCTGGATCTTGGCACCGGTGCAGGGTTCCCCGGACTGGTAATCGCGGCACTTCGGCCCGAATGCGAAGTGGTCATGGTTGAATCGCGCAATCGGCGAATCGAATGGCTCGACCGGGCTCGAATCGCGATGGGGCTGGAAAAGGCACGTGTGGTCGGCCAGCGACTCGAACTTGTCGAATCCGTTCCCGTGGGCGTCATTTCCGCACGCGCATTTGCGCCATTGGAAAAGCTTCTGACATTATCCGCTCGTTTTTCCACAAGCGACACGGTTTGGCTGTTGCCGAAGGGGCGGTCGGCAAAGCAAGAATTGGACGACCTTCGCAAGTGGCGGCACATGTTCCACGTGGAACAGTCCCTGACGGACCCGCAGGCAGGCATCATTGTCGGCACCCTGGCTGACAGGAAGGGTATGACCAAGTGATCCGTATCGCCATCGCCAACCAGAAGGGCGGAGTCGGGAAGACCACTACCGCGATCAACGTCGCGACCGCGCTGGCTGCAACCGGTTGGAATACCCTGCTGATCGACCTCGATCCGCAGGGCAATGCCTCTACCGGGATTGGCGTATCGGCTTCCGAGCGCGACCGAACTTCCTATGACGTTCTGGTCGACCGGGTGCGGGTGGCGGATTGCGTGATGCCGACCAAGATACCGGGCCTCGATCTCCTGGCAGCCACGGTCGATCTCTCTGGCGCCGAAGTTGAACTGGTGAACGCGGACGATCGTGCCAATCGCCTGCGGAACGCCTTGCGAGGCGACCTTGGCTACGATGTCTGCCTGATCGATTGCCCGCCGTCGCTCGGCCTGCTCACTCTCAACGCGCTTACCGCAGCCGATACCCTGCTGGTGCCGCTCCAGTGCGAGTTTTTTGCCCTTGAAGGGCTCAGTCAGCTTCTTCAGACGGTGGAGCGGGTTCAGCAGCGTTTCAACCCGGATCTGGGTATTATCGGCATTGCGCTGACCATGTTCGATCGCCGTAACCGCCTGACAGATCAGGTTTCGGAGGATGTGCGCTCGTGCCTTGGGCAGCTTGTCTTCGAAACCACCATCCCGCGTAACGTGCGCCTTTCCGAAGCGCCCAGCCACGGTGTTCCGGCATTGATCTACGATCATGCCTGTGCCGGTAGCCGAGCCTACATGGCCCTGGCGCGCGAACTTATCACCCGACTGCCCGAAAAGAGGAAAGCGGCATGAACGACGATTCCATCGTGCGCATCAGCGTACCCCCCGCCCACAATCCGGTGGCTGCCGCAGCCGCGCCAAAGCAGAAGCCCAAGGGGTTGGGACGCGGTCTCGGTGCGCTCCTGGGTGAAACGCGCCGTGAAGAGCCGCTTGGCTCTCCGAGCGCGGATGGCCGGCCGCCGTTGCCACGGGCAGGGGGCCTTGCCGTGCTGGCCATTGCCGACATCACGCCGCACCCCGATCAGCCGCGCCGCATCTTCGACGAAGAGGCGCTGGAAGAACTGGCCGCATCGATCGCGCATCGCGGGGTTATCCAGCCCATCATCGTGCGTCCGATGGACAACGGCCGGTACCAGCTCGTCGCAGGCGAACGCCGCTGGCGTGCCGCCCAGAAGGCGCAGCTTCACGAGATTCCGGCGCTCGTCCGCGAACTGACCGAGCGCGAGGTCATGGCCCTGGCCCTGATCGAGAACCTTCAGCGAGAGGATCTCAATCCCATCGAAGAAGCGCGGGCGTACAATCGCCTTGCCGAATTCGAGGGTATGACTCAGGCCGAGATCGCCCGCATGGTCGACAAGAGCCGCAGTCACGTTGCGAACTTCCAGCGCCTGCTTGCGTTGCCGGACGGTGTCATCTCGATGGTCGAGAAAGGCAATCTGTCGATGGGCCATGCCCGCGCGCTGATCGGCTGCGACGATGCTGAAGAGATCGCCGAATCGGCCATCGCCAAGCAGATGTCCGTGCGCGAGATCGAGAAGCTGGTGCGGAAGAAGGCACGCGGAGATGTTGCGCCGCGTCGTGCACGCGCCGCGCGCAGCTCACATGACGACGCGGATATCGCGGCCGTTCAGGGGCATCTTGAGGAGTTCCTGGGGCTGCCGGTGAAGATCAATGCCGATGCCGATCCGAAGTCCGGTACGGTGACGATTCGCTACGCCACGCTGGATCAGCTCGATCTCATCTGCCAGCGCCTCACCGGCGGCGCTATCTGAGCGACGCGGTCGCTTCAGGCATGAACGTATCAAGGCGCTGTGCGGGGTAGGCCCGCACAGCGCTTTTCTCTTAACTCGTCGGCGTGATCTTCACCCGCTTGTCAGGCACTGCTTTGGCGCGGCGGGGGATCGTGCGACGAGCAGGACGCACGGGGACGTCCTCGTAGACGTATTCGACGGTTTCGGTGCATTGCGGATGCGCGACGGGAACCATCGCGACCGGTTGGCTCATGCAGCATCCCTGCGCGGCGTAGCCATAGGTGGGTGCATTCGCGGGATAGGCATAGCCGGCACCGTAGCCGGCATAGGTGCCCGCGCTCTGTGTATAGCGCGCGTAGTAATCGTCGAGATAGGCTTCGCATTCGTCGCGGGCACGGGCGCGATCTTCCGACTTGTCGATCGCGGCACCGGCCACGGCCCCCATTGCGGCTCCGGCGATCGTTCCCACAGTGCGATTGCCCCGCCCGGCGATGCGATTACCGGCCAATCCGCCGATGGCGCCGCCAATAAGTGCGCCGCCAACACCCGAATCGCGCGATCCCACGCGCTGGCGGCAATCCGCGAGCCAGGCGTCCCGTGCCGCCGGGTCGAAGCCCGGCTGCGCTTGCGCGCTGCCATAAGGTGCGGGCACCGGGACATAGCGGGGAAGATCCTGGGATGCATCGCGCGCGGAGACGGGCGAGGCAAGCAGGCTGAGCGCCGCGATGGTGGCGGCGCAGAAAGTGTTACGCATCGGATGCACCCTTTCGCGAACGACGGAGGATCAAAGTCCATTCGTTAACGCAAAATTTAGCATCGCGATGCGTGAAAAACCAAGTATCGGTCTTCCCTGTCCCGTTTCGGGGCAGGGCGATGTTCAGATGGCGTTGGCGACGATCCCGGCGAGTGTCTGCATCCCCGCCGCATCGGCTTCATCGAAGCGGCCGGCGGTCGGGCTGTCCAGATCGATAACCGCGATCACGCGTCCTTCGCGGATCACCGGCACCACGAGTTCGGAGCGGCTGTCGGCGTCGCAGGCGATGTGGCCGGGGAAGGCGTGGACGTCCGGCACGACCTGAGTCTCGCCGCTTGCGGCAGCTGCGCCGCAGACGCCTTGGCCAAACGGAATGCGAATGCAGGCGGGCTTGCCCACGAAAGGCCCAAGAACCAGTTCGTCCTGCAGGTTGCGATAGAATCCGGCCCAATTGAGATCGGGCACAAACTGCCAGATCAGCGCGGCGAGGTTCGCCATGTTGGCGATGCCGTCAGGCTCGCCTTCGACAAGCGCGCGGGCGGCGGCGGCGAGATCGGCGTAGAGTTCGGGCTTGGGCTGGTCGCCCCGGGGAGCAAAGTCGTACATGACGCATCCGTTACTCCAAGTCCTTGTTGCCGCCTAGGCGCCACCGGCTTATTTCAGCTTCATGCGCTCGATCCTCACGAAAGTCGCCCTAGCCCTCGTTGTCGTCATCCTCGCCATTGTCGGGGTGATCGCCTGGGCCCAGTACTCCAACACGTCCGACCTGCCGTTCAGTGACACGGTGGGTAAGGACCCCAAGCTGGTAGAGCCTGACCCGCAATGGATTCCCAGCGTCAAGCTGGTCGAAACCGTGGGCTGGGCTGCCAATGAGGCACCCAAGGCAGGGCAGGGCCTGGCCGTGGCACGCTTCGCCGAAGGGCTCGATCACCCCCGCACCATGCTGACTCTGCCCAATGGCGACGTGCTGGTCACGGAAACCAATGCGCCTGCCGGCAACAAGCCCAAGGGGCTGACCGGCATGGTGATGGGCTGGATGTTCAACAAGGTCGGCGCCGGTGAGGCTTCGCCCGACAAGATCGTCCTGCTGCGCGATGCCGATGGCGACGGGAAGGCGGAGCAGCGCTTCGACTTCCGCAGCCAGGACATGCATTCGCCTTCCGGGATGGCCTATCAGAACGGCCGGCTCTACATCGCCAATCACGACCAGGTTCTTGAATTCGCCTTCCAGCCCGGCGCCACCAGGCTCGACGGAAAGCCCCTTCGCAAGCTGATGGACCTGCCTGCGGGCGGCAACCACTGGATGCGCAACCTGCTTCTGAGCCAGGACGGCAAGCAGCTCTATGTCACCGTCGGTTCTGCAACCAATATCGCCGATGACGGCATGGAAGCCGAAACCGGGCGCGCCGCAATCTGGGAGATCGATATCGATACCGGCCGTCGGCGCCAGTTCGCGGCCGGGATGCGCAATCCCAATGGACTGGGCTGGAACCCTTCGACGGGAGAGATGTGGGCCACGGTGCAGGAGCGCGACATGCTCGGCCCGGATCTCGTGCCTGACTATTTCACCAATGTCCCGGTGGGCGCGCAGTATGGTTGGCCCTGGGTCTACTGGAAGACGACGTTCGATGAGCGTGTCCAGTGGCCGATGCAGACCTACATGCTCGAATATACCCGCAAGCCCGAATATGCGATGGGCGCTCATGCCAGCGTGCTCGGCATGGTCTTTGCCAATGGCGGCAACCTCATGGGCACCAGGTTCGCGAACGGGGCCTTCATCGCTCGCCACGGTTCCTGGAATCGCCGCCCTGCCGTGGGCTACGACGTGGTCTTCGTGCCGTTCGACGCCAACGGCAACCCGCAGGACGTGAAGCCGGTTCCGGTGCTTACCGGCTTCCTCAAGGACGATTCGCATACGCATGGTCGCCCGACCTGGCTGGCATGGGACAAGACCGGCAGCCTGCTCGTGAGCGACGATACGGCAGGCACGATCTGGCGCGTGCAGTCGCCCGGTGCAAAGCCCTCCGAAGCGATCAAGCTTGTGGAGACCGAGCACCTCAAGCCGCTGGAGGAAATCAAGGACCCCACGGTTCCGGGCGCCGTCGGCGGGCTGGAAGCGGGGTTCAAGAAGGAGCCCGACAAGCTGCTGCCCTGACCGGGCCTCGAGATCGCGAACAAGAAAAGGGGGCCGAAAGGCCCCCTTTTTGCAAGAATGAATAGAGGAGAGAAAGCGGGCGCTTCGGCGAAGCGCTCCGTCAGATCACCTTTCCGGCACGGCCGGCCACTTCCGTAACATACTGCCAGGCCACGCGGCCCGAACGAGCGCCCCGGCGGCGCGACCATTCCAGCGCGTCATGCTCGTCGAAAGCCAGGCCGAACTGGCGGGTATAGCCTTCGATGATCGCGAGGTAGGAAGGCTGGTCGCAATTGTGGAAGCCGATGGAGAGTCCGAACCGATCGGCAAGGGCAAGCCGGTCGTCCACCACATCGCGGGTGTTGATCGGATCGTCCTGCTCGGACATCGAGCGGGAGACGATGGCCCGGCGGTTGGCCGTAACGGCAAGGCGCACGTTGTTCGGCCGAGCCTCGACGCCACCCTCCAGCCACGAACGCAGCAGGCGCGGTCCAGCGCCGTCGTTCTCCTCGAATCCGAGATCGTCGATGAAGACGAGGAACTGGCGATCCACCTTGCCAAGCAGGGCGAAGAGGGTGGTCACGCCGTGAAGGGCCTCCTGCGCCACTTGCACCAGCGCGATGCGGCCCGGATGGGCGGCCTGGGCCGCCCGGATCGACGCGCGCATCACAGCGGACTTGCCCATCCCGCGCGAGCCCCAGAGCAACATGTCGTGAGCGGCATAGCCGGCGGCCAGACGCTCGACATTGCCGACCACGCGTTCTTTCTGGGAATCGATGCCGCGCAGCAGGTCCAGCGGCGGCGCGAGAAGTTCGGCCACGCCGCGGGCTTCGGCCCCGGTCCAGACGTAGGCGGGATGGGCGAGCCAATCCACTGGCGCGGCAGGGGGCGGCGCCAGACGTTCGAGGGCCTGGGCGATGCGGCTGAGAACTTCGATCTGGTCGGTCATGCTGTCAATTCTTCGCTCGTCAGTTCGTAGAGAAGGCTCGCACCCTTCTGGGCCTGGGCGAGGTCACCCATGGCTTCGGGCACCAGATGCTCGATAAAGTACCGGGCGACCACCTTTTTCCGCTTTGCGAAAGCAAGGGGTACGTCTGCGGAGGGGAGGGCATCGGCCTGTCGGCGAAGCTGCCATCCTGCAACGGCAATGGCGCAGGCGTTGAGGAAAGGGACGCTGGCGGCCAGTCGATCGTCCAGGCTACCGGGATCGATCAGGTGTTCGGCAGTCTGGCGGCAAGACTCGGCGAGTTCCTGCAGTGCCAGCACGCCGTGATCGGTGGCATAGGCGTGGATGTCGTCCATCAGCGCGAAGAACACGCCGCCGCGCTCCATGCCGAGCTTGCGGGTAACCAGATCGGCGGCCTGAATGCCGTTGGTACCTTCATAGATCGGGGCGATGCGGGCATCGCGGTAATGCTGGGCGGCGCCGGTCTCCTCGATGAAGCCCATGCCGCCATGGACCTGTATGCCGATCCCGGCCACTTCGACCCCCATATCGGTGCACCACGCCTTCACCAGCGGCACCAGCAATTCGGCACGCAGGCGCGCTTGATCACTGCCGAGGCTTGCCTTGTCGAGCTGGCCGGTTGCGTAATAGAGCAGGGCGCGGCCGCCTTCGGTGAGCGCGCGCATGCGCAGGAGCATCCGGCGCACGTCGGGGTGCTCGGCAATGGGAACCGGGGTCTTGTCTGCCGAACCGGCGCGGGCTGACTGCACCCGTTCACCGGCATAGGCCATGGCCTGCTGCATGGCGCGTTCGGCGATCTCGACGCCTTGCGCGCCGACATTGATGCGGGCGTTGTTCATCATCGTGAACATGCAGCGCAGGCCTTCGTTCTCCGCACCGATGAGTTCGCCGATGCATTCGCCATTGTCGCCATAGCTCATGACGCAAGTGGGCGATGCATGGATGCCCAGCTTGTGTTCGAGACTCACGACCTTGAGATCGTTGCGGGCGCCAAGAGCGCCGTCATGTTCCACGTGGAACTTCGGGACGATGAAGAGCGATATTCCGCGCGAGCCGGCCGGGGCGCCGGGGGTGCGGGCAAGAACGAGATGGACGATGTTTTCGGCCAGTTCGTGTTCGCCCCAGGTGATGAAGATCTTCTGGCCGACGATGCGGTACTTCCCGGCGTGGGGGCCATCGTCGATCGGCGTGGCGGTGGTGCGCAGTGCGCCGACATCGGAACCCGCCTGCGGTTCCGTGAGATTCATCGTGCCCGACCACTCGCCGCTGACGACGCGCGGCAGATAGAGCCGCTGCTGCTCTTCGCTGCCATGGTGAATCAGCGCTTCGATCGCGCCTACCGTGAGCATCGGCAGCAGCGAGAAGCCCATGTTGGCGCTGCCGAGGCATTCCAGCGCTGCAACCGCAAGCGAGAGGGGGAGGCCCTGTCCGCCGAACTCTTCGGGCGCCGAAACCGCATTCCAGCCAGCATCCACGAAATCGCGATAGGCCTGCATGAAGCCTTCAGGCAGCACGACCTTGCCTTCGACGATCCGAGCGCCCTCCGTATCGCCCTTGCGGTTGAGCGGAGCCCATTCGCCTGCCGCGAAGGCGCCGGCGCCTTCCACCACGGCCTGCACGACGTCGGGGCTGGCATCGGCGAAGCGTTCGGCGGCGGCAAGCTCCTCCATTCCGGCATTGACGCGCAGCGCCAGGATCTGGTCGGTGCTGGGGGGCGTGTAGGTCATCTGGTCAATCATCCTCTGCGCGGTTTTTCTTGGCTTTCCGGGTCGTGCGCTATAGCGGCGAACTATGGAGCGCAACCTCGGACCCGAACTGCTGGCGGCAGATCAAGCTGGTGTAGAGCGTGCCGCGCATCTGCTGCGCGAAGGCAGGCTGGTGGCAGTGCCGACGGAGACTGTCTACGGGCTCACCGCGCGCGCGGACCGGGATGAATCGGTGGCAGCGATCTACCGCGCCAAGGGCCGTCCCAGTTTCAATCCCCTGATCGTGCACATCGCCGACCTTGCATCGGCGCAGGCGCTTGCGGATTTCGACGAGCGGGCGCTGCGCCTGGCGCGGGCGTTCTGGCCGGGTGCGCTGACCATGGTACTGCCGCTGCGTGAAGGCGCGCCGGTTGCGGCCGCAGTCACCGCGGGCTTGCCGACCGTTGCCTTGCGCTGTCCGGCCCACCCGGTGATGCGGGCGGTGATCGCGGAATCGGGCCTGGCGCTTGCCGGCCCGTCGGCGAACCGGAGCGGCGGGGTGAGTCCGACATGTGCGGAGCATGTGGTGGCCTCGCTTGGCGGAAATGTCGACGCGGTTGTCGATGGCGGTGCCTGCGAAGCGGGCGTGGAATCCACGATCGTGGCGCTGCGCGAAGAGGGGCGTTGGCAAGTGCTTCGGCCGGGACCGATTCCCGAAGCGCATATCCGCGAGATTCTGGGTGTCGATAGCGACGCCGTGACGTCACAGGCCATCGAGGCTCCGGGACAGCTCGCGAGCCACTATGCCCCGGGCAAGCCGGTCAGGCTGAATGCCGATATGGCGGAGCAGGACGAATTCCATATCGGCTTCGGCAAAGTGGCGGGGGATGTAAGCCTGTCGCCTTCGGGAGACCTCATCGAAGCGGCTTCGCGGCTCTATGCGCTCCTGCATGAAGGTGCGGCGGCGGATCAGCCCCGCATCGCGGTGGCGCCGATTCCCGGTGAGGGTGTCGGGGCAGCAATCAATGACAGGTTGAGCCGGGCAGCCGCCTGATCGGGCTCAGCGCCTCTGCTGTACCGCGCCAGGCATGAGGTACTGCATTTCGGCATAGTCATCGCGGGCCTTGTTGCAGGCCTGGCGGTCTCCCCGATCGCACTGGCGCAAGTGCTTCTGGTACTGCCGCTGCATCTTCCCCAGCTTCTCCTCCTGCTCCCGCATCCGGCGGCCGCGTTTCTCATCCGCTTCCGACTGGCTCGTTGTCACGGCGTCGACCGCCGAGCCTGCAACGCGGACGGGGGCGGTCACGATCTTGCCTGCGGTGCTGAGGCAACCGGACAGCAAGAGGGCGGCGGCGGGAGCCAGAAAGGGCAGGGCGCGTGGGTTCATCGCGGACAGGCTCTCATGACAAGACTGTCGCGGCAATGAACATCGATATCTCCATCATTGCGGGCAGGCCGTCATGCCGACAAAGCGCAAACGAAAGGGGCCGCTTCCGGGAAGGAAGCGGCCCCTTTGCGTGCGAGTAGCCCTGCGTCTGTTCAGACTGCTTCAGCGCTCTCGTAGTACTTCGGCGCATACTCGTTGAGGATCGCGAGGATCTTCTTCAGAGCTGCCGGTTCATCGGTCTTTTCCATGGCCGCGAGTTCGCGGGCCAGACGCGACGAAGCCGCTTCGAAGATCTGACGTTCGGAATAGCTCTGTTCCGGCTGATCGTCGGCACGGAACAGGTCGCGGGTCACTTCGGCGATCGAAACGAGATCGCCCGAGTTGATCTTGGCTTCATACTCCTGGGCGCGGCGCGACCACATGGTGCGCTTTACCTTGGGCTTGCCCTTGAGCGTGTCGAGAGCTTCGCGCAGGGTCTTGTCCGACGACAGCTTGCGCATGCCGATCGATTCGACCTTGTTCACAGGAACGCGCAGGGTCATGCGCTCTTTTTCGAAACGCAGCACGTAGAGGTCGAGCTGCATCCCGGCAATTTCCTGCTTCTGCAACTCGATCACACGGCCTACGCCGTGCTTGGGATAAACGACGTAATCTCCAACATCGAAGGCATCGGCCCTGGTTGCCATGTATCGTCCTTTCACCTGCAGAGGTTCGTTGCCATACCTACGGTGAGAGAAACCCGGGTGGATGCGACTGTGAAAACGCAAAAGCGCCTTCGCCGCCCGGTCAGATTACTCTCCCAGCCGTTTGCTTTTCGAACCCTGCCTCGCAATGAAAATGCCTGCCAAACGGGCAGAAGGCCCGGGCAGTTGGGGTATTATATAGCATCGATGTGATAAAATTACCAGAGGCGAGCTAACGGTTAGCCGTTGCCCGCCCCAGGGTGTGCCGATGCGGGTCAGGAGGGCCCGCCAAGTGCCTAATACGCTAGGGAAACCGGTTCCCTGGCGCAAGGTTCCGTGTCGAAGATCAGTCGCCTTCGCCGGGCTCGGGCGAGAAATATTTTTCGAGCTTTCCTTCCTCGCCGCGCATTTCGTCCGCGTCTTCCGGCGCGTCCTTCTTGGTGGTGAGGTTGGGCCATTCCGCCGAATACTTGGCGTTCAGTTCGAGCCACTGCTCAAGCCCGCTCTCGGTATCGGGCAGGATCGCTTCGGCGGGGCACTCAGGCTCGCAGACGCCGCAGTCGATGCATTCGCTGGGATTGATGACCAGCATGTTCTCGCCTTCGTAGAAGCAGTCCACCGGACAGACTTCGACGCAATCCATGTACTTGCACCGGATGCAATTGTCGGTGACGACATAGGTCATGGCTGCGTATTCCTCTTAGAAGGCCTCGTTTCGGTTGGCCGCTGCTATGGGAACATCGGCCCCCGCGTCAAGCACTCTGTAGCAGGCTTGCACCTCGGGGGCAGGGCCGCGGCGCTCCGGAAGGGAAAGGATTTCTATCACCCGGACGCCTCCAGCTGTCGGAACGGTGAGCACATCGCCCGGCCCGACCTTCTGATGGGCCCGTTCGACGCGGCGGCCGTTGAGCCGGATATGGCCATCTTCCGCCATCGCCTGGGCAAGGGGGCGCGTTTTGGTGAGGCGCAGGAACCAGAGAAGCTTGTCGATCCTCATTCTTGCCCTGCCTCCCTCTCGCTATCGGCCCCGGCCCGCACCAAGAAGCTCGCCAAGTGCCGCAAAGGCGCCGTCGCTGCGCTGGGGCGCCGGCCGGATTTCCTCCGCTTCACGCCGCGGCGGACGCCAGCGCCAGCGCACCGGTGCCGGCGGGCCATAAGCGCCCTCCGCCAGCGGACGCGGCACCAGCGCCTGAAATCCGCCGATCCGCAGCAGGCGGGCGTAACTGGCGGTCGTCAGGCCCATCGACACCGCACGTGCCGGATCCAGGGAGAACGAACGGGAAGGGCCCCTGTTGCCGTTGTTGTTGTTGTTGTTGTTGTTGTTGTTGTTGGCGTTGCCGCTCGCGCCGCTCCGTGCCTCGTGTGCCTCGCGCAGCAGTTTCTCGGCCATGTCGAGGCGCACGAGTTGCTTGCCGAGGTCCCGGTATCCCGGAGTGTTGTGACGCTTCGCCGAATCCATGGCAGGCGGCATCGCCGGATCGGGGGGATTCCCGGCACGGCTAATTCCGGCGACCCCTGCGAGCTGGCGCCATAGCGCGATCGGTCCGGGGCGCAGCATGGCGGGAACGAACAGGTCCAGCGCGCCGACGCGCACGCCGAGCCTTGCCAGCATCGTGCGCCGCGCCTTGTCGACCCGGTCTACGCCCGATCCCTCGCGGGGAATCATGCCGCCGCGATCGACCAATGTGATGAGCAGCGCGCGCAGTTCCGGCCCGGCATCCTCGGCCCGGCTTGCCTCATCCAGCTTTCGCAACGGGGCGAGCGGTTCGAGCGCCGCTTCCAGCCAGGCTTCCAGCGCGGCCACCAGTTCCTTGCGGGCGGGGGCGGGGATCGTGTCGAGCACGCGGTCGGGAACCAGCAGGGGGGCTAGCAGCGAACGGCCCGCCGAAAGCGTGGCGATCTTTTCGCCTTCCCAGCTCAGTTTGCCGTTTTCGAGGGTGAGCGGAGCCACGCCCTCGTGAATCGCGGCGGTAAGTGCGGCGGCGCGGGACTGGAGCAGGGCCGGCAGGTGCCGTTCGGCGGCCGCGAGCAGCAGCTTGCGATCGGAAAGGCGGGCGGCGGGATCGACCTGGAAGGCAAAGCCGTGCAGCGAGCCGATGTGCTCGCCTTCGACCAGCACTTCCTCGTCTTCGAGGCGGACTGAAAGCAGTCCGGCATCGGGGCCGAGTTTCTTCATGAGCACAGCGGTCCTGCGGTTGATGAATCGTTCGGTAAGTTTGCCATGGAGGGCATCGGAAAGGCGAGCCTCTACCGCACGGGCGCGGGCGGCCATTTCCTCACGGGCGAGAACCCAGTCCGGGCGCTGGGCGATATAGGCCCAGGAGCGGATCGCGGCGATGCGGCCCTGCAGGGTGTCGATGTCGCCGCCGGTAATGTCGAGCCGGGCGATCTGCTGGGCCATATAGTCAGCCCCGAGTTCGCCGTGGCGCAGGTCCTGCCAGAGCCGCGCAACGAATCGGGAATGGGTCTCCACGCCCTGCTGGCGAAAATCAGGCAGGCGGCAGACTTCCCAGAAGCGGCGCACCATGGCGTGACCGCGCACACTGTCTGCAACCTGATTTTCGTCGGCAAGGCGCTTGAGCACGGCGAGGTCTATCGCCTCGGGCGCGAGGACGAGCCCATCGCGGTGGGGCGGCGTTTCGAGATCGGCGATCAGGGTTGCCACGCTGTCGAACCGGGGGTCCGGCTCGCGCCAGAACAGCTTGGTCAACGGAGGGAAGCGGTGCTCTTCGATCGCGTAGACTTCGTCCGGTTCGAATTCCGAATCATGCCCGCCGGAGCCGGTGAGCGTGCCGAAGGTGCCGTCCTTCTGGTGGCGGCCCGCGCGTCCGGCGATCTGGGCCATTTCCGAAGTGGTGAGCCGCCGGTGGCGCTGGCCGTCGAACTTCGAGAGCCCGGCAAAGGCGACATGTTCGACATCGAGGTTGAGCCCCATGCCGATAGCGTCGGTGGCGACGAGATAATCGACCTCGCCGGACTGGTACAGCTCGACCTGGGCATTGCGCGTCTGGGGGCTCAGAGCGCCCATGACGACCGCGGCGCCGCCACGGAAGCGCCGCAGCATTTCCGCGATCGCGTAGACCTGCTCGGCCGAGAAGGCGACGATGGCGCTGCGCGGCGGGATGCGGGAGAGCTTTCTGGCCCCCGCATGGGAAAGCGTCGAGAAACGCGGCCTGGTTATCACCTCGACACCGGGCACCAGCGCTTTGACCATCGGTTCCAGCGTGGAGGAACCGAGAATCATGGTCTCCTCCCGGCCGCGCGCGTGAAGCAGGCGATCGGTGAAGACATGGCCGCGCTCGCGGTCGGCGCCGAGCTGGGCTTCGTCGATGGCCACGAAGGCGAGGCTGCGCTCCGTCACCGGCATCGCTTCCACCGTGCAGAGCAGGTAGCGCGCATCCTTGGGCTCTATGCGTTCCTCGCCGGTGATGAGGGCGACGTTCCGCTCGCCCTTGATCTTGCAGACGCGGTCGTAGACCTCACGCGCAAGCAATCTGAGCGGGAAGCCGATGGCTCCGCTGGAATGGGCGCAGAGACGCTCTATGGCGAGGTGGGTCTTGCCGGTATTCGTGGGACCGAGCACGGCCTTCACCCCGCTGGGGGCGTCGTTTCGCGACGAGACATGCCGGCCGTGAACCATTGCGAGGCCGAATGTGGCACTGCCTCCAGCCCCCCGCAAGTCTCGGCTCATCGAAAACCGGGGTGGAAATCCACAGTGTTAGCTGGAGATTAACCTTGAGGGGGCAGAAGGTCGCCCCATGAGCCGCCGGTTCGCGGGATCGGGCCGGGGCCGACAGGTCGTTTGCAGCACGCGCCGCAAGTTCGGGCGTGAACGCGGGAAGTGGCAATTTGTTCAGGGCACAGGATCAGGGTGGCGATGGCGCGGCGCATGTCGCGGCGCTCTCGCACGACCAGGTGCTGCACGATCATGCGCCGGAATCCGGCGTTTCGATTCCCGGGAAACCGCCGATCCTGACCCGCTGGAAGCAGGGTATCGAACGCTGGTGCCATGATGCCGAGATCGCGCCGGACCTGGCCTGCGATATCGGCAGTCGCCGCTGGTTCCGGGGGCTTGCCACGCTGCTGGGCCTCAGTGCCGCGGCCATTGCCATGTGGCCCGATTTCGCCGCGGTGGAAGCGGCCACCGCGATGCCGATCGCCGATCGCAGCCGCGACGAGTTTCGCAGCCAGACCATTTCACCGCTGGCGCTGGGTGCCGACAGCGGCCGCCACATGGGTGCGAGCCCGCTGGTGCGTCCGCTGGCCGGGGTGCCGGAGCGTCCCTCGATCCAGATCGTCTCGACGCTGGCGCAGGGGGACAGTTTCGCCCGCATGATGGAGCGGGTTGGCGTGGGGGCGACGGACGTCTCGCAGATTGCGGGGCTCGTGAGTCAGGCGGTGCCGTTGGGCGATCTTTCCTCCGGCACGCGTTTCGACATTACCATGGGCCGCCGCCCGGCACCGAACGCTCCTCGGGCGATGGACTCGATGGATTTCCGCGCCCGCTTCGATCTCGATATTTCGGTGGAGCGTGGTCCCGGCGGCAACCTTGCGCTGGTGCGCCATCCGATCCGCGTGGACGAGACGCCGCTGCGCATTCGCGGCACGGTGGGTTCAAGCCTTTACCGTTCCGCCCGCAATGCAGGCGCGCCGGTGGGGGCGATCCAGTCCTACCTGCGCGCCATCGACAAGTATCTGAGCCTGGAAAGCGACATTGCCGCGCAGGACCAGTTCGACATCGTCGTTGCCTACAAGCGCTCCGCCAAGGGCGAGCGCGAGGTGGGAGAACTGCTCTATGCCGGGCTCGATCACGGCGGGAAACCGCGCGTGCAATTGCTGCGCTGGGGCAAGGACGGCGAAATGTTCGCCGCATCCGCGCTTACCCAGGCACGAGGGGCGCCGGGAGGAATGCCGGTCGCCGGGCACATGACCTCGCCTTACGGCAAGCGCCGTCATCCAATTCTCGGCTACGTTCGCATGCACGCCGGGATCGACTACGGCGCGGCCTATGGCTCGCCGATCTATGCCGTGGCCGACGGCGTGGTGAACTTTGCGGGACGGCATGGCGGGCACGGCAATTATGTGCGCCTGAGCCACGGAGGCGGACTCGATACCGGCTATGGCCACATGAGCCGTATCGCCGTGGCCCGAGGCGCGCGGGTCAAGGCCGGGCAGGTGATCGGCTATGTCGGCTCGACGGGCCTTTCCACCGGGCCGCATCTTCACTTCGAAGCCTATCGCGGGGGGCAGACGATCAATCCGTCGGGTCTGCGTTTCATTTCGCGACCGCAGATCGACGGCAAGGAGAAGGATGCCTTCAAGGCGCGAATGAACGCGCTGCTCGGCGTCCAGCCCGGCGAGGCGCTTGGCGATATCGCCGCCCCCGCCGACGGCCCGACCGAAGCGCAGCGCGAGATCGACCGGCTGGCCCCCAAACCGGCCGAATAAGGGCGCTGCCGTTTCGCACAACCTCGGTTGATGCCTTGGACAGTCCGTCTCATTGAACCGCCTGCGCTTTTCCGGCAATCACCCTGTCATGACCGGAGCATATCCCCACACCCGCCTGCGCCGCGCGCGCGCCACGGCCTGGAGCCGCGCCATGCACCGTGAGACGGTGCTGACCCCTGCCGACCTGATCTGGCCGGTCTTCGTGACCGAGGGAACGGGCGTCGAACAGCCCATCGCCTCGCTGCCGGGCGTGTCGCGCTGGTCGGTGGACCTGATGGTCCAGCGTGCCAAAGAAGCGGCGGATCTCGGCATTCCCTGCCTTGCGCTGTTCCCCGACACCCAGCCCGACCGGCGCAGCGATAACGGCGCCGAAGCGCTCAACCCCGACAACCTCATGTGCCGCGCGCTGCGCGCCATCCGCGATGAACTTGGCGACCGGATCGGCCTGCTGACCGATGTCGCACTCGATCCCTATACCAGCCACGGGCAGGACGGGCTCGTGGACGACGACGGCTACGTGCTCAATGACGAGACGGTGGAAGTGCTGGTCGGCCAGTCGCTGAATCAGGCGCGGGCAGGGGCCGACATCATCGCCCCCTCCGACATGATGGACGGCCGCATCGGCGCCATTCGCGATGCACTGGAGGACGAGGGCTTCGTCAACGTCCAGATCATGAGCTACGCCGCGAAATATGCCTCGGCGTTCTACGGTCCGTTCCGCGACGCGGTGAACACGCGCGGCCTGCTCAAGGGTGACAAGAAGACCTACCAGATGGACCCGGCCAATGCCGAGGAAGCGCTGCGCGAGGTCGAGATGGATCTCGATGAAGGCGCCGACAGCGTCATGGTCAAGCCGGGCCTGCCCTATCTCGATATTCTGCGCCGGGTGAAGGAAACCTTCGAGGTTCCCGTTTTCGCCTATCAGGTTTCGGGCGAGTACGCGATGATCGAGGCGGCGGTAGCGGCCGGCGCGGCGGACCGCGATGCGATGGTGCTGGAAACCCTTCTGGCCTTCAAGCGGGCGGGCGCTTCGGGGGTGCTGACATATCACGCCGTCCACGCCGCACGCCTCCTGCAGAAGTGACGTCATGACGGCGTTCCGACTGGAGACGGACCGTCTGGTGCTGCGAAACTGGCAACCGGGCGACATCGCGCGCTTCGCCGAAGTCACCAATACCCCGCAGGTCATGCGCTGGCTGGGCGGGGTGATGGATGCGGAGCGGCTGGCGGCTTCGGAAGCCCGGATGCTCGGCTTCCATGAAAGCTGGGGGCACACGTTCTGGATCGCCGAGCGGAAGGCCGATGGCGGTGACCTGTCCGGGGAGATGCTCGGCTTTTGCGGTCTCAAGAAGATCGACGCGCCGGGGGCTTCGTTCCTCGGCGCGTTCGAGATCGGCTGGCGGCTGCGCAGTGACTCGCACGGCAAGGGCTATGCGAAGGAAGCCGCCGCCGCCTCGCTCGATGCCGGCTTCGGGCAGTTCGGCGCGGAGGAAATCTTCGCCATCACCGTGATCGAGAACGAGCCGAGCTGGGGGCTCATGCGCCGTCTGGGCATGCGTCGGCGCCAGGAACTCGATTACGACGACTTGCGCTTCGAGCCACCGCTGCGGCACACCATCGTTTATTCGATCACGCGCGAGGAATGGGCCGCGCAGCCGCGCTGAACCGGCGCGGCGGGAAGAGGGCAGGATGATTCAGAACCGAACCGATATCACCGTGGCCGCCATCCACGGCAAGGCGCCCCGGATTCATTCGAGCGCCTTCATCGCCCCCGGCTGCCGTATCATCGGCGATGTCGAGATCGGGCCGGATGTCAGCATCTGGTACAACTGCGTGATCCGCGCCGACGTCAATCGCGTCGTGATCGGCGCGCGGACCAATGTGCAGGACGGCACCGTGATTCATTGCGACAGCCCCAAGCCCAGCCGGCCGGAAGGCTATGCGACGCTCATCGGGGAAGACGTGCTGATCGGGCACATGGCGATGATTCACGGCTCTACGCTGGAAGACCGCGCCTTCGTCGGCCTCGGCGCGATCGTGATGGACGGCAGCCATATCGAATCCGATGGCATGCTGGCGGCGGGTGCGCAGCTTACCGGCAAGCGCATCGGTGCAAGACAGCTCTGGATGGGGCGACCGGCGAAGTACCTGCGCGACCTCGATGACGATGCCATCGCGGCCAATCAAGCCGGTGTGAAAGGCTATGTCGTGAATGGCCGTCTCCATGCCGAGGCGCTGGGTCTGGAAGGCTGATGGCCAAGCCGAAGGCCATGTTGCCGCCGGCAGAGGCCGTGCGCGCCCTGATCGATTCCGAACAAAGGCTGGCAGTGCGCGTCACGCCCGGCGCGAAAGTGGAAACGCTGGAGATCGTCGACGGCCGCGTTCTGGTGAAAGTGCGGGCCAAGCCGGAAGACGGCAAGGCGAACGAGGCGGTGCGCACACTGCTGGCCGCTGCCCTGGATCTCGCGCCGTCACGGCTGGAATTGTTGCGCGGCGCAACTTCGCGCGAGAAGCAGTTCCACGTGGAACGTTGACGGAGGCAGGGCGGCGGCCCTGCCGATCGCCGTGGCGCGCGGCGAAGCCGGGCAGTCTATCGCGCCATTCCCCGGGCCATCCGGGTCAGCACATCGGTCATGGCCTGCGCGATGTTGGCAGGTTCGGGTGCGACCTCGGCAATGGCGCGGGCCATCGCTTCCGCCCATTGTTCGGCCGTCATGCGATCGATGGGAAAGTCCTTGTGCAGGCTCATCATGCATTTGCCGGGATTGGCCTCGAACCAGTCACGCGGGCCGCCCGCCCAACCGGCGAGGAAGCGGGGCAGTGAGCGGCGCATCGGTTCGAGGTCTTCGGCATGCATCGCCCGAAGTTCGGCATAGGCCGGGTTCTGCTCCATCAGGTCGTA
Organism: Novosphingobium sp. RL4; assembly: GCF_035658495.1. NCBI lineage: Bacteria > Pseudomonadati > Pseudomonadota > Alphaproteobacteria > Sphingomonadales > Sphingomonadaceae > Novosphingobium > Novosphingobium sp. RL4. The sequence continues at coordinate 397,464 of NZ_CP141944.1, forward strand.
GAAACGATTGGCGATTGCCTCGAATACGGGCGCGCCGCCGATCATGTCGTGCGGGGTAGCGGGGGCTTCGGTCTGGGTCGTCACGGGCAAAACTCCGGGCGCGGAAAGGAGAGCATCCCCGCTCTAGCCGATCTGTTCCACGTGGAACTTGATCCCGGTCAATCCCGGATCATGGCCTTCAGGGTCTCAATCCGGTCCGCCTCATGGGCCGGCTTGTCCATGCGGATACGGTGAATGCGGGGGAAGCGCATGGCGAGGCCGGACTTGTGCCGCTTGCTGAGATGAACCGAATCGAAGGCCACTTCCAGCACCAGCGACTTGTCCGTCTCGCGCACCGGGCCGAAGCGATTGACGGTGTGGTTGCGGACGTGGCGGTCCAGCCATTTCAATTCCTCGTCCGTGAAGCCGAAGTAGGCCTTGCCGACCGGGAGCAGTTCCGCGCCGCCATTCGCGATATCGTCCGGGTCGCCGTCCCAGCAGCCGAAGGTGTAGTCGGAATAGAAGGACGAACGCTTTCCGCTGCCGCGCTGGGCGTACATCAGCACGCAGTCGATCAGCAGGGGATCGCGCTTCCACTTGTACCAGAGGCCGGTCTTGCGGCCGGCGACATAGGGACTGTCGCGGCGCTTGAGCATCAGCCCCTCGATCGCGTCGTCCCGTGCACGTTCGCGAATGGCGGCGAGTTCGGCGAAGTCGCTCGCGGGGATCACGGTGCTGAGATCGAAGTGCGCGGGATCGAGCCCGGGAACGAGCGCCTCCAGGCGCTCCCGCCGCACTCGCCAGGGAAGCGCGCGCAGGTCTTCGCCTTCGATGATGAGAGCATCATAGAGCCTCACGAATGCCGGATATTCCGCCAGCATCTTCCTGGACACCAGCTTGCGGCCGAGCCGCTGCTGAAGCGCGTTGAAGCTGGCGGCGCCGCCTTCCTCGCCGCCCTGGTGCATGCCGCGCACCAGCAGTTCGCCATCAAGCGCCGCGTCGATATGGAGTGCTGCGGCAATCTCGGGGAAGGTGCCGGAAATATCGTCGCCCGAGCGGGAGTAGACCCGCGTTTCCCCGGCAACGCGAACGACCTGCACGCGAATGCCATCCCACTTCCACTCGGCCGCATAGTCGGCAAGATCGAGCTCGGTATCCTCCAGCGGATGCGCCAGCATGAAGGGGCGGAACAGGGGCAGGTCTTCGGATGAGGGGGGCTCGGCGCCGTGGGCGGCCCAGTCGAACAGGGCGGCATAAGGAGGCTGCTGGCCGTGCCAGTGCTCCTCCACATCGTCTACGGGAACATCGAAAGCCTGCGCGAACGCGGTCTTGGCCAGTCGGGCCGAGATGCCGATCCGCATCGCGCCCGTGGCGAGCTTGAGCAGTGCATAGCGTCCTTCCGCATCGAGCCGGTCCAGCAGGCGCGGCAGTTCGGCCATGACATTGGCGCGGGTCATGCGGGAGAGGGCGTCCACGGCCTGGGTAACGGTCGGCGGATCGGGCGGGCTCTCGGGCCCGGGCCAGAGCAGGCTGGCAGTCTCGGCGGAATCGCCGACGTAATCCCGGCTCAGCGTCCAGAGGATCGGGTCGATCCGCTCGCCCATGAGGTTGCGGATCGTCGAGCTCTTCACGGCGGGAAAATCGAGCCCGTCCGTCAGCGCGGCCAGCGCCCATCCGCGATCGGGGTCAGGCGTATCATGCAGGTAGTCGGCCAGGAGCTTGAGCTTGGCGTTCCGGCTGCGGGTATAGACCAGAGCGTCCAGAAGGGCGGCGAAGCGTTCCATCAGGGACAGGCAAAGCCGGACCGGCAGGGGCGCGGCTGCACGCTGACGGCGCGCTTTCCGGTTGCCGCGGGTTTGTGCGTCTTTGCGCGAATCCTCTCAATCATCTTCATCCTCGTATCCCACCAGCGCCAGCGCCCGCGCGGTTCGCTGATTCAACTGGCACCAGCGCAGCATCGCTTCCTCGCGCCCATGCGTGATCCAGGTCTCGGCAGGATTCACGTCGATCACGGTTTGAGTCAGTTCGTCCCAATCCGCATGATCGGAAATCACCAGCGGCAGTTCGACCATCCGCTGCCGGGCGCGCTGGCGCACCCGCATCCAGCCCGAGGCCATGGCGGTGATCGGATCGGGGAGGCGGCGGCTCCAGCGGTCGTTGAGGGCGGAAGGCGGCGCGATGACCACACTTCCGGCGAGGTCCGACTTCGTGACGTCACTCACCATCCGCAGTTCGCCGAGATCGACGCCGAGTTCCTCGTAAAGCCGGCACATCCGCTCCATCGCGCCATGCAGGTAGATGGCGTCATGATGTCCTGCGCGGCGCAGTTCGGCGATCAGGCGCTGCGCCTTGCCGAGGGCATAGGCACCGACCAGCACGCAGCGCTGCGGATTGACGGCGAGGGCGGAGAGCAGTCTGGCGATCTCGTGCTCGACGGGGGGGTGGCGGAATACGGGAAGGCCGAAGGTGGCTTCGGTGATGAGGACATCGCAGGGCGTCACTTCGAAGGGCGGGCAGGTGGGATCGGCGCGGCGCTTGAAATCGCCGGTCACGATGATGCGCTCGCCGGCATGTTCGAGGAGAATCTGTGCGGAGCCCAGGACGTGCCCGGCAGGGATGTAAGTGGCGGATACGCCGCCGGCGAGCTTCAGCGTCTCATGATAGGCGACCGGCACGGCGCCCTCGGAAGTTGCGTAGCGCAACTTCATGATGGCGAGCGTTTCCGGCGTGGCGACCGTTTCGCCGTGCCCGCCGCGCGCATGGTCAGAGTGGCCGTGAGTCACCAGTGCCCGCGCCACCGGGCGGGCGGGATCGATCCAGCAATCGGCGGGGACGACGTGGATTCCCCAGGGCTCAGGTCGGATCCAGGAGAAATCGCGAGGCATGTGAGCAAAATGGGGCAGGAACCCTGTGGTTCCCGCCCCATTTCCTGATCGTCGATCCTGCTGGCCCGCGGGGGCCGTGCGATCAGTCGTCCGCGTTGGCTTCCGACTGGGGACCGGGCTTCTTGGCCGACTTCTTTGCGGCCGGGGCCTTCTTGCCCTTGACCACCTTGGGCGCGGCGGGCGTCAGTTCGAAGTTCAGCGCGTCTTCCTTGACGGAGACGTGAACCTCGCCGCCCTGCGCCAGCTTGCCGAACAGCAGTTCTTCCGCCAGCGGCTGCTTGACCTTCTCCTGAATGACGCGCGACATCGGGCGGGCACCGTAGAGCTTGTCATAGCCGCGGTGGCCGAGCCATTCGCGCGCATCGGAGTCGAACTGGATGTGGACGTTCTGGTCGGCCAGCTGGAGTTCGAGCTGGAGAATGAACTTGTCCACGACCCGGCTGATCGTTTCCTTGCCGAGATAGGCGAAGGGCACGATGGCATCGAGACGGTTGCGGAATTCCGGGGTGAAGAGCTGCTTCACCGCTTCCTCGCCGGCATCCGCCTTGGAAACGTCGCCGAAACCGATGCCTGACTTGGCCATGTCCGATGCGCCCGCGTTCGTGGTCATGATGAGCACGATATTGCGGAAGTCCACGGTCTTGCCGTGGTGGTCGGTCAGGCGGCCGTTGTCCATCACCTGCAGCAGGATGTTGAACAGGTCGGGGTGTGCCTTTTCGATTTCGTCGAGAAGCAGGACCGCATGCGGCTGCTGGTCGACGGCATCGGTGAGCAACCCGCCCTGATCGAACCCGACATAGCCCGGAGGCGCGCCGATCAGGCGGCTGACCGAGTGACGCTCCATGTATTCGGACATGTCGAAGCGCTGCATCGGAATGCCCATGACCGCGGCGAGCTGCTTGGCCACTTCAGTCTTGCCGACGCCGGTAGGGCCGGAGAACAGGAACGAGCCGATCGGCTTGTCCGGATCGCGAAGCCCCGCACGGCTCAGCTTCATCGCGGTGGAAAGCACCCCGATCGCCTTGTCCTGGCCGAACACCACGCGCTTCAGGTCGCGTTCGAGATTCTCGAGCGCCTTCTTGTCGTCCGAGCTGACCGACTTGGGCGGGATGCGCGCCATCGTGGCGATCACCTGCTCGATCTCGCGGGCGGTGATCGTCTTCTTGCGGCGGCTGGGGGGCACCAGCATCTGCATCGCGCCCACTTCGTCGATCACGTCGATCGCCTTGTCGGGCAGCTTGCGATCATTGATGTAGCGCGCCGAAAGCTCGACCGCGGTCTTGATCGCGTCCGGCGTGTACTTGACCTTGTGGTGTTCCTCGAACGCGGTACGCAGGCCGCGCAGGATCTTGATCGTGTCTTCCACGGTGGGTTCGTTCACGTCGATCTTCTGGAACCGGCGCAGCAGGGCGCGGTCCTTCTCGAAGTGGTTGCGGAACTCCTTGTAGGTGGTCGAACCGATGCAGCGGATCGTCCCGCCCGACAGCGCGGGCTTGAGCAGGTTCGAGGCATCCATCGCGCCGCCGCTGGTGGCGCCGGCGCCGATCACCGTGTGGATCTCGTCGATGAACAGGATCGCGTGCGGCATCTTCTCCAGTTCGGAGACGACCTGCTTCAGGCGTTCCTCGAAGTCGCCGCGATAGCGGGTGCCGGCCAGCAGGCTGCCCATGTCGAGCGAGTAGATCACCGCTTCGGCCAGGACTTCGGGCACTTCGCCTTCGACGATCTTGCGCGCCAGACCTTCGGCGATGGCGGTCTTGCCGACGCCGGGATCGCCCACATAGAGCGGGTTGTTCTTCGAACGGCGGCAGAGGATCTGGATCGTGCGGTCCACTTCGGGGCCGCGGCCGATCAGCGGGTCGACCTTGCCCAGCAGCGCCTTCTCGTTGAGATTGACGGTGAACTGGTCGAGCGCCGAATCCTTCTTGCTGGCGTTCTTGGCCTCGGCCTTTTCCTCGGGCGTGGGGGCGTGTTCCTCGTTGCCCTTGGAGCTGCGGTCTTCCACGCGCTTGCCGCCCTTGCCGATGCCGTGGCTGATGTAGCTGACGGCGTCGAGGCGGCTCATGTCCTGCTGCTGCAGGAAGTAGACGGCGTAGGAATCGCGTTCGGAGAACAGCGCGACCAGCACGTTGGCGCCGGTGACGGTATCCTTGCCAGAGGACTGGACGTGCAGGATCGCGCGCTGGATCACGCGCTGGAAGCCTGCCGTGGGGGCGGGATCGCCCTTTTCCTCGGTCTTGAGCGACTGGTATTCCTGGTCGAGGTACTGGCGCACCACGTCACCGAGGTCGCCAAGGTCCACGCCACATGCCTGCATGACCTGTGCCGCGTCCGGATCGTCGATCAGGGCGAGCAGCAGGTGCTCTAGCGTGGCGTACTCATGGCTGCGCTCGGAAGCGTGCGACAGGGCCGAGTGCAGTGTCTTTTCCAGGCTTTGCGCGAAACTTGGCATCTAGAAGACTTTCATTTGGGAGGGAGACTCTCCTTGCGGGGGAGTTTTGATAGGGCTTCGTTTCAACTCATATATAGGGTCGCTCAGGAGGGTTGCGAGGTTGACGTGAAAGGTAAGGTCCGGGATCGGGCCCAGTGTGACGACGATCATGATTGCTTCGGCCTGAACAGGGCATCCGCGGCGCGCATGTGCGCGGCCGATTTCTGCCGGTGAGCCTTGATGCGTTCGATTTCTGCTTCGAGAAGCGTGACGCGTGCGTCGAGTTCGTCCAGCGAAAAGCGATCTAGGCTTTCGCTGGCGAGAAGGCTGGCGGCACCAAGTTCAGCCCTTCCGGGGTTGTTCTCGGATGACCACCGCCGCGGTCGATCGTCGTCGTCCATTGCAATGCAGCATCGGACTGTACTTCGGCACTGTCAATGGCCAGAAATTATGTTCCACTTCAAAGTGGGACTGTGGCAACAGGATGATCATGTTAGCCAACCTACCCAGTACGATGACCGCGATCGGCTTCGAAACGCCCGGCGGTCCCGAGGTTCTCCGGCCCGTGACGGTGCCCGTTCCGTCGCCCGGTTCCGGCGAGGTTCTCGTCAGGGTTGCCTTTGCCGGCGTCAATCGTCCGGACGTGGTGCAGCGACAGGGCAAGTATCCGCCGCCGCCCGGCGCATCGCCGCTGCCGGGGCTGGAAATCTCGGGCCGGATCGCCGCGCTGGGCGAAGGCGTGAGCGAATTCGTGCCGGGGCAGGCCGTCTGCGCACTGGTGGCGGGCGGCGGTTATGCCGAATATTGCATCGCCAAGGTGGGCGCCTGCCTCCCGGTGCCCGAATCGCTTTCTCTCGCTGAGGCGGCGGCCTTGCCCGAGACCCTGTTTACCGTGTGGCACAACGTGTTCGAACGCGGCTGGGCGCGGGAAGGGGAGACCATCCTCATCCATGGCGGCACCAGCGGCATCGGCACCATGGCAACCATGCTGTGCCGCCAGTTCGGCCTTACCGTGATCGTGACCTGCGGTTCGCCCGCCAAGTGCGCCCGCGCGCTGGAGATCGGCGCCGACCATGCGATCGACTACAGGAGCGTCGATTTCGTCGAGGAAGTCGCCCGGATCACCGGGGGCAGGGGTGTGGACCTCGTGCTGGACATGATCGCGGGAGATTACGTCTCGCGCAATCTGAAGTGCCTTGCGCCCGATGGCCGGCATGTCACCATTGCCGTGCAGGGCGGCGCGAAGGCGGAAATCAACATGGCCGTCGTCATGAGCCGCCGGTACACGCTGACCGGATCGACGCTGCGTCCGCGCACGGATTCGTTCAAGGCGCTGCTCGCCCAGGAGATTCGCGCCAATGCCTGGCCGCTGGTCGAGGATGGGGTGCTGCGCCCGGTCATGGACACCCGATTCCCGCTCGCCGAGGCCGCTGCGGCCCATGCGCGGATGGAGGCGGGCGACCACGTTGGAAAGATCGTGCTCGAAGTCTGATCGGGTCCGGGACGAATCGCAGCAGCGGCAAGCAGAACAGAGTTGCCGAAAGCTAGGCTTTTGCTTGCCGAATGGACAAAGTTTCCCTAAATCGGCTCTGTACGGCCGCTCCGCGAAGGGGCGGCCCTTATTGTTTCCGCCGGAGATAGAGACATGAGCCAGCCCACTCCGCTGATGCCGCACGCGACCGCCTCGTGGCTGGTCGATACCACTGCGTTGACCTTCGAGCAGATCGCAGAGTTCTGCGGCCTGCACATGCTCGAAGTTCAGGCGATGGCCGATGACCTGGCATCCAGCAAGTATACCGGACGCGATCCCGTGCGTTCGGGCGAACTGACCATGGAAGAGATCGAGAAGGGCCAGGCAAACCCGGAGTACAAGCTCCGTATGCACAAGGTTCCGGTCACCTCCAGCCGTACCAAGGGCCCGCGCTACACGCCGGTGTCCAAGCGTCAGGACAAGCCCGACGGCATCGCATGGATCCTGCGCAACCACCCCGAGGTTTCGGACGCGCAGATCGGCAAGCTGATCGGCACCACCCGCAACACGATCGCCGCGATCCGCGACCGTTCGCACTGGAACATCGCCAACATCACGCCGAAGGACCCGGTCACGCTGGGCCTCTGTTCGCAGCGTGAACTCGACTTCATCGTCTTCAAGGCCGCCAAGAAGGCCGGCATCCAGGACGATGGCCAGAGCGACGAACGTCTGACCGACGATCGCGACGCCCTGATCGAGGAACTGCGCGCCGAACGCGAAGCCGCCTCGCGCGCGGCCAGCGAAGCCGCGCAGGAAGCCGAAGTCGCCGCCTGGCTCGAAGCCAAGCGCGCTGCCGAGGCTGCCGGAGAAACCGGCGAGTAACCCGGCACCCGGATCAGGGAATAGCGGATCGCCCCGATCCGCCGTTCCCTTCCGCTGGAACACGAAAACGCCCGCGAGCAGGCTTGCTGCTCGCGGGCGTTTTCGCATGTGCGCGGTGCGCTTTCGCGTATCCCGGATTCCCCGACAACCTGCCGGTCAGGGCTTGCGCAGCGCGGCGATGCAGGCGGCGCGGTCAACGTCCTGCCCGTCGGAAGAACGGCGGGCATCGATATAAGTGGCGACCGGCTCCTTCGAACTGGTCGAGGGGTAAAGGAAGATGTCCAGCAGGCAGGCATTCCCGGTGAACTGCAGTTTGCGGGCATCGCCTTCCCATACATTGAGACGGGGCTGGCCGAACATGTGCACGAGCTGGCCCTCGTTCGATCCGATCACGCCTTCGACGCCGGGGATGGTCTGGATGCTGGGATTGCGCGCGGTATGCGAGGGCTGGCGAACCGCGGGGATCCGGCTGCCGCGCTGGGGCGGGGCGGTCGGCGTGCTGGAAACTCCGCCCGAAGTGCTCGAACAGGCGGCCAGCAATGCGGCCATCGCAGCGGCGGCAAGAGGGCCGCGCATTGCCGGCCACCGGGGCGCGGGCCTCTGAAGCGCGAACCACCTAAGCGCGGCGGGGCGAGAAACGGAACGGCGAAAAGCGGGAAGGGAGGCCCGGGCCTGGCTCTGGTCGATCATGGTCACGCCCGGCATCGCGCGGCGTTCCGAAGCTGTCAACTGCCGCCACGCTTGCGAAGCGGCGGGCTGCACGCTACTCGCGACCTGACTTCCAGACAATTCCAAGGACTCTTTTCCGCATGGCCCAATCCCCCGTGCCGCCCAGCCTCGACGTGATTGCCATCGGCAACGCCATCATCGACGTCATCGCCAACTGCGAGGACTCGCTGATCGAGGAACTCGGCCTGTCGCGCGGCGGCATGATGCTGATCGACGCCGACCAGGCGAAGAGCCTCTACGACGCCATGGGCCCCGCCCGCGAGATTTCGGGCGGTTCCGCCGCCAACACGCTGGCCGGTCTTGCCGCGCTCGGCGCGCGCTGCGCTTTCATCGGCCAGGTCGCCGAAGACCAGCTCGGCGAAGTGTTCACGCATGACATCCGCGCCGGCGGCATCGCCTTCGACGTTCCGGCCCGCCCCGGCAACCCGCCGACGGCGCGCTGCCTGATCTTCGTCACGCCCGACGGCCAGCGCACGATGAACACCTTCCTCGGCGCATCCCACTACCTTCCCGCAGAAGCGCTGGACGAAAGCGCCATCGCCAGCGCGGCCGTGCTGTACCTCGAAGGCTACCTCTGGGACCCGGAAGAACCGCGCGCGGCCATGCGCAAGGCGATCGAGGCTGCCCGTTCGGCAGGCCGGAAGATCGCCTTCACCCCTTCGGAATGCTTCGTGATCGACCGTCACCGCGCCGATTTCCTCGACCTGATCGAGACCGGCAAGATCGACGTGCTGTTCTGCAACGAACACGAGATGGCGGCGCTCGTCGGCCATGACGATTTCGAGAAGGCCGTTGCCGAACTGGCGCCGAAGATTCCGGTGCTGGTCGTCACGCGCGGTGCGGACGGCGCCGAGGCGTTCTCGGACGGCCAGCGCGCCAGGGTCGGCGCCGAGCCGATCGGGCGCGTGGTGGACACCACCGGCGCGGGCGATCTCTTCGCCGCCGGCTTCCTGTTCGGCCATGTGCGCGGAAAGAGCCTTGAGGAATGCCTCAAGTATGGCGCGATCTGCGCCTGCGAGATCATCTCGCACTACGGTGCCCGCCCTGAGGCGGACCTCCAGGCGCTGATCGCCGAACGCGTCGGCTGATCCGGCCGGGCCGGCAGCGGCAGGAAAAGAGGGCTCCGTTCGCAAGAACGGAGCCCTCTTTGCGTCCGGCACGGCGTTGACGCGGCGCCTTTTGCGCGCGAGGCTGGCCTTTTCCCGATCAGGAGCACTCATGGCCCAGCACATACCGGCTCACGATCCACAGGGCGAACCGGCCCTCATCGACTTCGAGGCAAGCTGCCTGCCGGAATACGGCCCGTCCTATCCCATCGAGGTGGCGGTGGCGCGGGTCGACGGGCAAAGCCGTGCTTGGCTGATAAGACCCCTTCCGGTGTGGCGGACGTGGGACTGGTCGGAAGAGGCCGAGGCGCTGCACGGCATCAGCTTTGCCACTCTCGAATCGGAGGGGCTTCCGCCGGAGCAGGTGCTGTCCGAACTCATCGCCTTCGTGGGGGACCGGCAGGTCTATTCCGATGCCGATCTCGACCAGTACTGGCTGGAAATCCTGTGCCAGGGAATCGGAGAAAGCCTGCCGTTCCCGATCCGCTTCCTGGGGGAATGGATGGTCGGGCAGGGCGTTTCGCGCGAACAGGTCGATGCGGCGCTGGAAGAGGCCCGGATTCGCCTGCCGGCGGAACACCTTGCCCGCGAGGATGCCAAGCGCCTCGCGATGGTCGTCAAACTGCTGATGGAGAATGAACCGGCATGATCACCCGTGAAGCGACGATGCTGCGCGTCCATGTTCCCGTTACGCAGGAGACTCTTGCCGCCATGCTGGCGGGAGACGGCGAGGCGGCGGAGCGCGACCCGGTTCTCGCATCGATCCTGGCGACGATTCGCGAGGACAACCAGCTCGGCAATTTCGGCTTCTACAAGGGCGTGGTCGAGATGGGCCTGGGCTGGGAGAGCTTCGTGCCCGGGCAGGATGCGACGCCCACGGTCGGAGAATCCGGCAAGATCAGCCTTTCACCGACCGTGGTGGTCAAGGTCCACGCGCCCTGCCGCGCCGACGACCCGACGTTTCGCCAGGCGGTGGACCGCATCATGGCGATTCACCCGTGGGAAACGCCGGTAATCGAGATCGCCCCGCTGCGGCTCGTCTGCCGGGAGATCAGAAGGTAGTCGGCTGACCGGCCGGCGGGCCGTAGCCGGTCGCCCCGGCCGGCGGGATCGACTGGGCAGGCGACTGGGCAGGCGGCTGGTTGGACTGGAAGCGGGCAAGGCATTCGGCCTTGCGCTGTTCGCGCGCATCCGAATAACTCTGCGCGGTCTGCCCGGGCAGGGCGCAATCGCGTTCCGGCCGGACGGGGACCTTGGCGCGGCAGCCGTCCTCGGTGGCGAAGAGATTGTCGGCACAGTCCGCCAGCGCGGCCACGTCGGCGTCGTGCTGTGCGCGGCAGCTCGCGGTCCAGCGCTGCTTGTAGGACAGTTCCGCGAAGTTCAGGCAGTCCTGATATTCCTGCTGCGCGGCTTCCTGCCGGCGCGACTGTTCGGCCTGTTCGCGTTCCTGCGCCTTGGTCTGCGCGTCCTGCTGCTTCTGCCGGGCTTCCTGCTCGGCCAGCACACGGGCTTCCTGCCGGGCGGCCTGTCCGGGCAGGAACACGCCGTAGTAATAGCCGACGCCGGCACCGGCGAGCAGCGCCGCTGCCGCCAGTGAGCTCTTCAGAAACGTATCGACCTTACTTGCCATGAGCCTTCTCGCGCGCCACTTCGCGCCAGCCGATGTCGCGGCGGCAGAAGCCGGTGGGGAAATCGAGCGCATCCACGGCGGCATAGGCCTTGGCCTGCGCCTCGGAGACCGAAGCGGCCCGCGCCGTCACGTTGAGCACGCGGCCGCCGCTGGCGACGAGTGCGCCGTCCTTCAATTCGGTACCGGCGTGGAACACCTTGGCGCCGTTTGCCTCCGCCGCGGCGATACCGGCAATCGCGCCGCCCTTTTCAGGGGTGCCCGGATAGCCGTTCGCGGCCATCACCACGGTGAGCGCGGTATCGCGGCTGAAGCGCGGGGGCTCGATCGCGGCGAGGCGGTTGTCGGCGCAGGCGTGGAGCAGTTCCACCAGATCGGATTCGAGGCGCAGCATCATCACCTGGCACTCGGGATCGCCGAAGCGGCAATTGTACTCGATCAGCTTGGGGCCTTCGCGCGTCAGCATCACGCCCAGGAACAGCACGCCGGAATAGGGCGTGCCTTCGTTCTGCAGCGTGCGCACGGTCGGCGCGATGATGCGTTCGAGCACTTCGGCCTCGAGCTTGGGCGTCAGCACCGGGGCAGGGCTATAGGCGCCCATGCCGCCGGTATTGGGGCCGGTGTCGCCGTCGCCCACGCGCTTGTGGTCCTGCGCCGAGGCGAAGGGGACGATGGTGGAACCGTCGGTAAGCGCGAAGAAGCTGGCTTCCTCGCCTTCCATGAACTCCTCGATCACGGCCTCGGCGCCGGCTTCGCCGAAGCGGCCCGAGAAGATCTCGCGCACGGCGTCCTCGGCCTCGGCCATGGTCATGGCAACGGTCACGCCCTTGCCGGCGGCAAGACCGTCCGCCTTGATGACGACCGGGGCGCCGAACTTCGCCAGCGCGGCCATGGCGTCCGCCTCGTTGGAGACGCGGTCGTAACCGGCGGTGGGAATGCCCGCGCGTTCGCACAGGTCCTTGGTGAAGCCCTTCGAACCTTCGAGCTGGGCCGCCGCCTGGCTCGGACCGAACACCGAAAAGCCCTCGGCGCGCAGGGAATCTGCCAGACCGTCGACCAGCGGCGCTTCGGGGCCGATGACGACGAGGCCGACCACGTTCGTCTCGCAAAAGGCGATGACCGCCGCGTGATCGGTGACATCCAGCGAAATGCAGCTTGCGACTTCGGCGACGCCCGGGTTACCCGGCGCAGCCCATAGGGTCTCGCAAAGCGGGGATTGCGCCAGCTTCCAGGCCAGCGCATGTTCGCGGCCGCCAGAGCCCAGAAGAAGGATGTTCATTAGCCGTGCCTTTCGATGACGACGAATTCGATGATGGTCGTTCCGGGGGGCTGGTAGCGAAGCAAGCGGCCGGGGACAACGCTGCGCCGCTCTCGATCAGCGAGATTTCGAATCTGCTGAAGCGCACGGTGGAGGATCGTTTCGGTTTCGTGCGCCTGCGCGGAGAGCTTTCGGGCGTCAAGCGCGCGGCTTCGGGCCACCTCTATTGCGCTCTCAAGGACGACAAGGCGGTGATCGACGGCGTCATGTGGCGCGGCGGTGCGCAGCGGCTGGCGTTCCGGCCCGAAGACGGCATCGAGGTGATCGCCACCGGCAAGCTCACGACTTATCCCGGGCGTTCGAAATACCAGGTCGTCATCGAATCGATGGAGATCGCGGGCGAGGGCGCCTTGCTGGCGCTGCTCGAAAAGCTGCGCGCGCGGCTTGCCGCGGAAGGCCTCTTCGCGCCAGAGCGCAAGCGGGAACTGCCTTTCCTGCCCCGCGTGATCGGCGTCGTGACGTCACCCACCGGCGCGGTGATTCGCGATATCCTTCACCGCCTTGCCGATCGCTTCCCCAGCCACGTCCTCGTCTGGCCGGTACTGGTGCAGGGCGAAGGCTCGGCACAGCAGGTTGCCAATGCCGTGCGCGGTTTTTCGGCGATCCGTCCCGGCGGCCCGGTTCCGCGCCCCGATCTGGTGATCGTGGCGCGCGGCGGCGGTTCGATTGAGGACTTGTGGTCGTTCAACGAGGAAATCGTGGTTCGTGCCGTGGCCGAGTCGTCGATTCCCGTGATTTCGGCGGTCGGGCACGAAACCGACACCACGCTGTGCGACTATGCCGCCGATCGCCGCGCGCCCACGCCTACCGCTGCCGCCGAAATGGCGGTTCCGGTGCGCATGGAACTGGCCGCGACACTCGACGAACTGGCCTATCGCAAGCGCCGCTGCGCGCTGCGCCCGGTCACCTTGGGCCGCGAACGGCTGGAAGCCCGCGTCCAGCGCCTGCCCAGGCCCGAGGCGATCCTGGCCGCCAAGGCGCAGAAGCTTGACGAACTGTCCGAACGCCTGCGACGCGGGCTGCGTGACGAAGCGGGCCGCAAACGTGAACAGCTTGGCCGTACCGCCTCGCGCCTTTCGCTGCCCCTGCTGCGCCACCGGATGGAACGCAGCGAGGAGCGGCTGCTGCGCGTCGGCCTCACCCCGCGCCTGCTCACGCGCCGCTGGACCATGGCGCGCGACGGTCTGGCGCCGGTTTCCCGCGTGCTGCCGCAGCTCGATCCGAAGCGGCCGCTGGAGCGGGGCTACGTCCTTGCCAAGGGCCCGGACGGCCGCGCGCTGACCAGTCGGGAAGCGGCGTCGCGCGAATCGCTGCTGACGCTGGAATTCCGGGATGGCGAGCTTGTGGTCGCGGTGGGGGCCGAGGCGCCGCCCGCACCCCGCGCCGCAGCGGCACAACCTGCGGAACCTGCTGCCGAGGCGGCGGCGCCAAAGCGCCCGGTGCGACCGAAGGCGGACACTTCGAGGCAGGGCGATTTGTTTTGAACGGCGCGCTCTGCTAGGATTTCGCCCATGCTTATGTCTTCTGCCGACCGCCCCGCCAAGCTCGCCTACGGACCCAATGGATTCCGGGTGCTGAGCGGCGGACACTTCGTGCTCTGCGCCGTCACCGGCGAGAAGATCCCGCTTGAGGAACTGCGCTACTGGAGCGCTGAGTTCCAGGAGCCTTACGCCTCGGCGGAAATCGCGACCAAGCGCCTCACCGGAAAGGCATGACGGCGCGCAAGGCCCTCGGGGCATCGCTGATTCTCGCCGGCGTGGTGGCCGGGGGGGCTTTGCTCGCGTGGAATGGGCTGGCGGCGCAGCCGATTGCTCCCGTTGCCCCTGCTGCCGCGCTGACCTACGGCGGCGAATTGACCCAGGGCGGCTGGATGCGCGGCAAGGCGCCTGCGGGCACCACGGCCCTCGCGCTCAATGGACAGCCGGTGCAGGTGGCGCCGGACGGCGCATGGTTCGCCGCTTTTGACCGTGATGCCGGCACGATCGCCACGCTTACGGCCACGCTGGCCAATGGCCGCAGGATAACGCAGCCGGTCCCTGTCTCGCCCCGGGCCTGGCAGATCGAGAACATCAACATTCCCCGCAAGCCCGGCGGTGCGACCGAGGCCTTCATGGCGATCCGCCAGCCCGAGCTTGATCGCATCAATGCCGCCCGCGCGCTGCATACCGATGCGCAGGGGTGGCGCCAGCAATTCGTCTGGCCGGCGAAGGGGCGCATTTCCGGCCGGTTCGGTTCGCAGCGGGTCTATCGGGGTGAACCGGGGGCCTATCACTCCGGCCTCGACATCGCCACCGGCACCAGCGGAACGCCGTTCGTCGCCCCCGCCGACGGGGTGGTGATCCTTGCCGCCGAAAAGCCGTTCACGCTGGAAGGCAACCTGCTGATGCTGGACCACGGCATGGGGCTGAACAGCGCTTTCCTGCATTGCTCCGAGATTCTCGTGAAGCAGGGCGATCATGTCCGGCAAGGGCAGGTGATCGGCAGGATCGGCATGTCGGGCCGCGCCACGGGGCCGCACCTGCACTGGTCGATCAAGTGGAACGATGCCCGCCTTGATCCGATCCTGTTCACCGGCGCCATGAATTGACGCCTGCGTGACGGCGATTCCGAGGGAGGCGGCGCGAAAGCGGCTTGCGGCCTTCGCCGGAATGCTTATCCCGCCCTTGTGCGCCGCACCATTGCTCTCCTCGCCCTGCTGTCCTTGCTGCCCCTGACCTGGGGCCGTTCGCCGCATCATCCCAAATTCAAGACGTTCGAGCTGGCCTTCGTCCCGCTGGACCTGCCGCCCCCCGAACGGACCGGCCCCCGGCTGGGGCCGTTCGCGCTGGAGCAGGTGTGGCTGGCTCGCAGCCGCACGCATTCCTTCGGGAGCTACTCCTCGCTGCTGCTGCGGCCCGGGGGCATGATGTTGGCGCTCAGCGATTCGGGCGATTACCTCGAATTCCGGGCGCCCGGCGAATCGCAGGCGGACAGCCGGATCGGCGAGCTTGCCCTCTCCGCCCAGCCCGAGAAGGCCGATCGCGATGTCGAATCGGCCACCCAGGATGACAAGGGCACGATCTGGCTGGGGCTGGAGGGCCGAAACGCGATCTACCGCATGGGCGCGGACTACGGGATAGAGGCGAGGGTGCGTCCGCCGGTCATGGCCGATTGGGGCGTGAATTCAGGCCCCGAAGCGATGACGCGCCTGCAGGACGGGCGCTTCGTCCTGCTGCGCGAAGGTTATGTCGACTGGAGCGACCACCTGCACGAGGCGGCCCTGTTCGCCGGCGATCCCACGGCGAAGGGACCAAGGGGAGAATCGGCTGGCGAGGGGCAGGCATTCACGCTCGACGCGCCGACCGGATTCAGCCCTACCGACATGGTGCAGATGCCTGACGGCCGCCTGCTGATACTGATGCGCCGGTTGATCTGGCCGATGCCGCAGCGTTTTGCCGGGCGGATCGCGATCGGCGATCCCCGGACGATTCGCCCCGGCGGTGTCTGGAAGGTCCGCGAAGTGGCGCGGCTTTCGTCCGACCTGCCTATCGACAACTTCGAAGGAATCGCGATCGCCCCGCGGAAGGACGGCAGGCTGACCGTCTGGCTGATCTCGGACGACAATTTCTCGCCGCTACAGCGTACCTTGCTCTGGAAGCTGAGCGTCGATCCGGCCGATCTGCCCTGATCGCCGGCGGCCCGCTAAGGGCCTTTTCAGGGGTGGCCCGCTACGGGCCTTTTCAGGAATCCGGACATGCGAAAAGGCGCGCAAGCCGGGCTTGCACGCCTTTTCGCGAACCGTATCGTCACGCCCCCGGAAGGGAGCGCAAGGATCAGGCGGCGACCTGGATCTTCTTCAGTTCGCGCTTCACCTTGACGGCGCGCGGGCTGAGCTTCGTGTCCGAGGTCTTCAGCAGCCAGTTGTCGAGACCACCGTTGTGCTCGACCGAACGCAGGCCGTGGGTCGAGACGCGGAACTTGAAGCTGCGCTCAAGACCGTCCGACAGCAGCGTGACGTTCTGAAGGTTGGGAAGGAAGACGCGCTTGGTCTTGTTGTTGGCGTGGCTGACGTTGCAGCCGACCTGGCGGCCCTTGCCGGTCAGTTCGCAGATGCGGGACATGTCTACTCTCGCTCGAAAAAGTCTGTGGCCGTAAATACGGGAAGGCGCGCCCTTAGCGATTCCCCGGGTGAAGGTCAAGTTGCGCACAGCTTTTTGAAGGTCTAGCGCATTGCCATGACCCGCTGGCCCCTGCCCGAATACATGGAACTCGCTCTCGCGCAAGCCCGTGAAGCCGCCGATTCAGGCGAAGTGCCGATCGGTGCGGTGGTGGTGAAGGATGGAAAGGTGATCGCGGCAGGCCGCAACGGCCCGCGCGAACGCCACGATCCCACGAGTCACGCCGAGATCGAGGCGATTCGCGCCGCGGCGCTGGTTCTGGGCAACGAGCGGCTGGAAGGCTGCGAGCTGTGGGTCACGCTGGAGCCTTGCGCCATGTGCGCGGGGGCGATCGCCCATGCGCGAATCTCCCGGCTCTATTACGGGGCATCCGATCCCAAGGGCGGTGCGGTGGAACACGGCGCCCGCGTGTTCGAGCACGACCAGTGCCTGCACAAACCGGAAGTCTATTCGGGAATCGGCGAATCGGCGGCAGCGGAAATGCTGCGGCAATTCTTTCGGCAGCGGCGCTGATCGTCAGCTGAAGATGGTTTCGTTGTCCAGGACGATGCCCTTGCGCGCGAACCAGGCGCGAGAATCGGCGCGGAACAGGTTGACGACTGCGGTGACCTGAAGCGCAGTGACGGCCGCCATAAAGATCAGGTCCAGAGCGGAACCTGCGGCGAGGATCGGCAGTGTTGGAATCATGACGAGGAGGCCGATCGCGGTCAACACGGTCAGCACCCACTTCGCCGCGTTGTTGGCGCGGCGCGAAATCAGGAACCAGAGCAGTATCATCAAGGCCATGCTGAAAGCCTGGACGCCGAGAACGAATCCGACGCTGACGGCGGACAGGGTATCGCGGGCGGCCAGGAGCGCGTTGACCACGCCCAGAACCAGAGATCCGAGATAGAAGCGATCGAATTTCACCATGGAATATGGACGCACGGCAAGTTCCCCCCGGTTGCCTGTCGGACGCGAGGGAACATGCGAGGGTCCGGCTAATTGCGCAAGATCTTCTAAAGCGGCGTGAAGTCCAGCCCGATATCGGCAGCAGGAGCGCTCTGGGTGAGGCGGCCTACCGAGACGTAAGTCACGCCGGAGGCGGCAATCGCGCCGATGGTGGCCAGGTTAACGCCGCCCGACGCTTCCGTGGGCACGCGTCCGGCGACGAGCGCCACGGCTTCGCGCAGGATGTCCGGGCCCATGTTATCGAGCAGCAGGTGATGCGCACCGGCGGCGATGGCCGGTTCGATCTGGTCCAGGTGGTCCACCTCGCAGATGATCTGCGTGACGCCTGCGGCCTTGGCGCGTGCCACGGCCGGGCCGACGCCGCCCGCCACGAGGACGTGGTTGTCCTTTATCATAGCGGCGTCCCACAGGCCCATGCGGTGATTGCGGGCGCCGCCCATGCGGGTGGCGTACTTTTCGAGGTGGCGCAGGCCCGGGATGGTCTTGCGCGTGTCCAGCAGGGTTGCATGGCCGCACATGGCGTCGACGTATTCGCGGGTCATGGTCGCGATGCCGGACAGGTGCTGGACGGTATTGAGGGCGGACCGCTCTGCAGTCAGCATGGCGCGGGCATTGCCGGTGAGGCGCATGAGCTGCGAGCCCGGCTCGACCCGCGCGCCTTCCTCGACGAGAATCTCGATTTCCATCGCAGGGTCGAGCTTGCGGAAGAACGCCGCCGCGATCGGCAGGCCGGCGACGGTGATGGCATCGCGCGAATCCATCGCGCCGGAGAACCGGGCTTCGGCTTCGATCACGCTTTCCGACGTCACGTCGCGCCCGCCCCCTGGCAGGCCGACGCCGAGGTCTTCGGCCAGGGTTGCATCGACGAAGGCGGAAAGGTCGAAACCGGGGATCGCGAAAGTGCTCATGGCCGCGTCTTTTGCGCGTTCCGGCGGGAATGTCGAGATTGGGAGAGGGGGGCATCGGCGAAGAGGGCAAGAGAAAAGGGGCCGGACCTTGCGGCCGACCCCTTCCCCGATCCCGCTTTCGCGGAAACTGGCGATCAGCGCGCCGACGATGCCTCGTCGGTCGTCACCGGCGTGATCTTGATCTCTACGCGGCGGTTCTTCGAACGGCCCTCGGCGGTGGTGTTGTCCGCCACCGGGTAGTCCTTGCCCATGCCCTTGGTCTGGATGCGGGCCGAGGACACGCCGCGGCTGATGAGGTAGCGGGCCACCGAATCGGCGCGGCGCTTGGACAGGTCGAGGTTGTAGGCTGCCGATCCGGTCGAATCGGTATGGCCGTACACGTCGACCAGGCTGTTCGGGTACTTGACCATGCTCTGCGCGACATTGTCGAGCGAGGCCTGGAACGAGGGGCTGATCTCGGTCGAATTGACGGCGAAGGTCACGTCCGGGAGGTTGACGAGGATGCCGTCGCCTTCCTGGCTGACGTCGATGCCCGAACCGGCGGTCTGTTCCTTCAGCTCGCGGATCTGCTGGTCCATCTGGTACCCGACCACGCCGCCCGCGACGCCGCCGATGCCGGCACCGACGATGCGCGCGGTCTTGCCGCCGATCACGCTGCCCAGAAGGTAGCCCAGGCCCGCGCCGCCCGCGCCGCCGATGGCGGTGCGCGAAACTTTCCTCTCACCCGTGTTGGGGTCGGTGACACAGCCCGATACCGCGACCAGTGAAAGCGCGGCGACGGCGGAGGTCAGCAGGCGTGACTTCATCATGATGTTCCCCTTCCTGTTGAGAAATTCTTCCACGACGGGTCTGTGTGGTAGTGAACATGAATAGCATATGGATGATCCGGGCAAAACGAGTGTGTCGGCAATGTGTTCCCGTGGTTACAACGGACTATTCGCATTTCGCGGAGCCTTGCCGGCGCATGACAAAACGGCCGATCCTGCAACGGCCACTTCGCAGGTGCGGCGAATTCTGCTAGCGCAGGATCACTGTGACACCTTTTCCCTGGACCGACCTCCTCATCATCGCCGGCCTGATCCTGATCAATGGCCTGTTCTCCATGTCCGAACTGGCCATAGTCTCGGCGCGCGCGGCGAGGCTCAGGGTCTCTGCCGACAAGGGCAGCGGGGCGGCCAGGACCGCGCTGGAACTGGCGGCGGACCCCGGCAAGTTCCTCAGCACCGTCCAGATCGGCATCACCCTCATCGGCATCATCGCCGGCGCCTATTCGGGCGCGAGCCTGGGCGGGCCGGTGGGCGAACGGCTTGCCGCGATGGGCGTCCCGATCCGTTTTGCAGGTGAAGCGGGCTTCACCCTGGTCATCATCGCCACGACTTTCGCCAGCCTCGTTATCGGTGAGCTGGTGCCCAAGCAGCTTGCTCTGCGCGCGGCGGAGCCGGTGGCGCTCATCATGGCGCGGCCGATGGCTTGGCTGGCCAAGGCGATGGCGCCGTTCGTCTGGCTGCTGGACAAGTCCTCGGGCCTGATCCTGCGCCTGCTGTCGGTGCGCCGGGGCGGCGAGGAGCAGCTTACGGCGGAAGAACTCCAGATGATCTTCGCCGAGGCGACCCGTTCGGGCGTCATCGAGGAAGAGGAGCGCGCGATCATGACGGGCGTGCTGCGCCTTGCCGATCGCCCGGTGCGCGAACTGATGACCCCGCGCAACCAGATCGACTGGATCGACGCGGGCGCAAGCGAGGAGATCCTGCGCGCCAAGATCGAGGCTTCGCCGCATTCGATGCTGCCGGTGGCGCAGGAAGGCTCGCCCGACAACATCATCGGCATCCTCAAGGTGCGTGAGGTGCTGGCGGCGATGCTGGCCGGACGACCGGTCGAGATCACCGCCATGATGAAGAAGGCCGAGATCCTTCCCGACCAGCTCGATGCGATGGATGCGCTGCGCAAGCTCCAGCATGCCGAAGTGACGATGGCGATGGTTCATGACGAATATGGCCATCTCGAAGGTCTCGTCACCACGTCGGACATGCTGGCGGCGCTGGCGGGGACTTTCGTGGGCCACCAGGACGAGGGCGACGAGCCCATGGTGGTCGAGCGCGAGGACGGTTCGCTGCTGGTCTCCGGCGCGATGCCGGCGGATTCGCTGGCCGACCGTCTGGACATGACCCTGCCGGACGACCGCGAATATGCCACCGCCGCGGGCTATATCCTCGCCGTGCTCAAGAAAGTCCCGCGCGAGGGGGAATACTTCATCGACCGGGGCTGGCGCTTCGAGGTCGTCGACATGGACGGGTTGAAGATCGACAAGATCCTCGTCTCCCGCCTGGACGACGATTCCGGCGACGACGGCGTGGCGGGAGAGGGCTGAGGCCCCGATCCGTCCATACCGGATACGAAAAGGGCCGGAGCAGCGATGCTCCGGCCCTTTTCGTTTGGCTGTTCGGGAAAACCGATCAGGTGCCGACGGCGGTCTGCGCGTCGCGGCCGTCGCCTTCGGGGGCGGCGAGGATCGCGCGGGTCACCTGGCCCTTGGCGACGGCGAAGGTGCCGGGATCGCCAACGGTCGAACGGATCGCCGGGTCTGACGGGCCGGCCAGGTTCAGCGTCGATTTCTCGATGTCGCTGCGGGCCTGCGGACCGCCGAACAGCGCATCAAGCGTCTGCTGCTGGAGCGAATCGTCGCTGGGGCGAGGCTGACCCTGCTTCGGCGGGGCCAGCGAGAAATCGGGCGGGACAACGAGCGGCGTCTGGCGCTGCACGGCGAACTCGTCGGGACCGGCGTGGTTCAGCAGGCCGGTGCTTCCGCAGCCGGACACCAGCGCCGCGCCCGCGGCGACGAGAATCAGGGCTCCGGTCTTCATCATGGGCATCAATTCAAATCTCCGGGGCGGCGCCAGGCGCCGTGTCATGTCCGCCATTCGTTTCCGGCTTGTCGCGCGAAAGCAGGGAGCGGGCAAGGATAATCAGGACGCCCACCGTGATGGCGACGTCGGCGATGTTGAAAATGAGGAACGGACGGAAGTTGCCGAAATGGAGGTCGGCATAGTCGATCACGTAGCCCATGGTGAAACGGTCGCGGATGTTGCCGAGTGCGCCGCCAAGCACCAGCGCCAGCGCGGCGATTTCGCCAAGCTTGCGTTCGCGCAGCATCCAGATGAACACGAACAGGGCGATGGCGGCGGTCATCGCCACCAGCGCCCAGCGGCCTTCGGGCGAATCCGCCGTGAACAGGCCGAGCGAAACGCCGAGGTTCTTGGTCCAGCGCAAGTCGAAGATCGGCAGCAGCTCGATCACGTGCACGTCGCGCAGCCTGAGCCCGTTCACGACCCAGGCCTTGAAGCCCTGGTCGATCACGAAGACCACCGCCGCGATCAGCAGGCCGATCAGGCGCTTGCGCCAGATGGACATGCTGCCGGACACGGCGCCGCTCACGCCTGCTCCTCCAGCGCGCCCACCACGTCGTCGCAGCGGTCGCACAGGTCGCCATCTTCCGAAACGTCGGGAAGGTGGCGCCAGCAGCGGCCGCACTTGTGGTCGGTGGAGGGGGTGACAGTCACGTCATCTCCCTGCCCACGCGTCACTGTCGCAGTGATGAACAGTTCGGCAAGATCGCCTTCCGGCGCGGAAGCCGGAACCGTCACGGTGGCGGCGAGGCTGGAGCCGACGATCTTTTCGCGGCGCAGCGGCTCGATCGCTTCGGTCACCTTCACGCGCAGGGCGCGCAGTTCGGCCCAGCGGGCGGCGTCGGCTTCGACGGCAGGGACGACCGGCCATTCGAGCAGGTGCACGCTCTCAGCGCCGGGGAAGCGGCTCTGCCAGACTTCCTCGGCGGTGAAGACGGTGACCGGCGCGGCATAGCGCACCAGCGCGTGGAACAGCATGTCCAGCACGGTGCGATAGGCGCGGCGCTTCGGATCCGAAGGCGCGTCGCAGTAGAGGCAGTCCTTGCGGATATCGAAGAAGAGGGCCGAAAGGTCTTCGTTGCAGAAGTCCAGCAGGGTGCGCACGTAAGTGTTGAAGTCGAAGTCCGCGACCGCCTTGCGCAGCGTGGCATCGACGCCTGCCAGCAGCGAGAGCACGTAGCGCTCCAGCTCGGGCATGTCCTCAACCGGCAGCTTCTCGTCGTCCGAGAACCCGTCGAGCGCGCCCAGCAGGTAGCGCAGGGTGTTGCGCAGCTTGCGGTACTGGTCTGCCACGCCCTTCAGGATCTCGTCGCCGATGCGGTGATCCTCGGTATAGTCGACCGAGAGCGCCCAGAGGCGGATGATGTCGGCGCCGTTGGTTTCCATCACCTTGATCGGGCTGATGGTGTTGCCGAGCGACTTCGACATCTTGAAGCCCTTGGCATCCATGGTGAAGCCGTGGGTCAGCACTGCCTTGTACGGCGCATGGCCGCGCGTGGCGCAGCTCTCGAGCAGCGAGGACTGGAACCAGCCGCGATGCTGGTCGCTGCCTTCAAGATAGAGGTCGGCGGTGGGGCCAGTGTGATCCTCGGCCGGCACCAGTTCGGGCCAGCGGCCGGATTCGAGCACGAAGGCGTGGGTCGAGCCGGAATCGAACCAGACGTCGAGAATGTCGACCACGCGCTCGTAGTCATCGGCGCTGTACTTGGCGCCGAGGTATTCCTGCGCGCGGGCGTCCGACCAGGCATCGACGCCGATCTCGCGGATGGCGTGGATGATGCGGGCGTTCACTTCGGCATCGACGAGGTATTCGCCAGACTTGCGATCGACGAACAGCGTGATCGGCACGCCCCAGGCGCGCTGGCGCGAAAGCACCCAGTCCGGGCGGCCTTCGACCATGGCGCCGATGCGGTTGCGGCCCTTTTCGGGGACGAAGCGCGTTTCGGCGATGGCTTCGAGCGCGGCCTGGCGCAGTGTCGGCGAGGCTTCGGCGGTTTCGTCCGTAGGATCGATGGCGCCGCCTTCCCCTTCCCAGCGGCGCTCGGCGCGGGTCTTGGAGGGCAGGTGGCCCAGAACCTTGTCCATCGGTACGAACCACTGCGGGGTGCAGCGGAAGATCACCTTGGCCTTGGAACGCCACGAATGCGGGTAGGAGTGCTTGTAGTCGGCCGAAGCCGCCAGCAGCGCGCCGGCCTCGCGCAGGTCCGAGCAGATCGGGCCGTCGGGGGCGTTGAACTTGGGGTTGATGACCGAGCCCTGGCCGCCGAGCCAGCCCCAGTCCTCGCGATACTTGCCGTCGGCCTCGACCACGAACTTGGGGCCGATGCCGTTGGCCTTGCAGAGCAGGAAGTCGTCCTCGCCATGGTCGGGCGCCATGTGGACGAGGCCGGTGCCGCTCTCGGTGGTGACGAAATCGCCCGCGAGCAGCGGACGCGGCTCGGCGAAGAAGCCGCCCAGCGCGTGCATGGGGTGACGGGCGAGGGTGCCTGCGAGTTCGGAGCCTTTGCCGTGCCACTCGTCGAGGTCGACGAGGCTCGCTCCGGGCCAGAAATTGCGCAGACGTTCGTTAAACTCGGAGCGGAGGACATTACTGTCCGCGATAAGAACCTTCCGACCTTGCAGCGCTAGCACTGTCGGATCAGCGAAGACGTCAACGCCGGGCTGCGCATCGACCGACACCCCGATCTGATACAGTCGATACTCAACCTCAGGCCCATAAGCGAGCGCCTGGTTGGTCGGGATCGTCCACGGCGTGGTCGTCCAGATCACCGCATAGGCGCCGACCAGTTCCTCGATCGGCGATTCGGTGATCTCGAAAGCCACGTCGATCTGGGTCGAGACGATGTCCTCGTACTCGACTTCGGCTTCGGCCAGCGCCGTCTTTTCGACCGGGCTCCACATCACCGGCTTGGCGCCGCGATAGAGCATGTCGTGCTCGGCGAACTTCAGCAGCTCGGTGACGATGGTGGCTTCGGCCTGGAAGTCCATGGTGAGGTAGGGCTTGTCCCAGTCACCGTTGACGCCGAGGCGCTTCAGCTGCTCGCGCTGCACGTTCACCCAGTTCTGGGCATAGGCGCGGCATTCGGCGCGGAATTCCTCTGCGGGAACCTCGTCCTTGTTCTTCTTCTTCTTGCGGTATTCTTCCTCGACCTTCCACTCGATGGGCAGGCCGTGGCAGTCCCAGCCGGGGACGTAGGGTGCGTTCTTGCCCAAGAGGGTCTGGGTGCGCACGACCATGTCCTTGAGGATGTGGTTCAGCGCGTGGCCGATGTGCATGTCGCCATTCGCGTAGGGCGGGCCGTCATGCAGCACGAACTTTTCGCGGCCCGCGCGGGCTTCGCGGGTCCTGGCGTAAATGTCCTGTTCCTGCCAGCGCGCAAGAATACCCGGCTCCTTCTGGGGGAGCCCGGCCTTCATGGGGAAATCGGTCTTCGGCAGGAAGACGGTCGCTCTGTAATCGCGCTGTTCGGTCATATGCGCTGCGCACTAGAACAAATGCGCGGCTCTTGGAAGTCCGTCGATGGCGTGTCGGCGTCAGCCGATGTGCGAAAGCAGTTCGCGGGCGCGGTCGCAGTCACGGCCCATCTGCACGACCAGCGCGTCAAGCGAATCGAACTTGGCCTCGGGACGGAGGAAGTGGTGGAAGGCCACCTCGATCTCCTGACCGTAGAGGTCGCCCGAAAAGTCGAAGAAATAGGGTTCGAGCAGTTCGATCGGCGGTTCGAAGGTCGGGCGCACGCCCATGTTGGCCGCGCCGGGCAGCACGCGCCCGTCCGGCATGCGGCCGGTCACGGCGTAGATGCCGTAGCGCGGGCGCAGGTAGTTGTTCATGTTGATGTTGGCGGTGGGGAACCCGATGGTCCGGCCCAGCTTGCCGCCGTGCTGCACCACGCCGCGCGCCGCGAAGGGGCGGGTGAGCAGGCGGGCGGCGGTTTCGCACTCGCCCAGCTTCAGCGCGTCGCGGATGCGGCTGGAGGAGATCACGCCCTTGTCGTCATGCACCGCGCCGACGGTACGGCCGATCAGCCCGAAGCGTGCGCCGACCTCGCGCAGGACCTGCGGGTTGCCGCCGCGTCCCTTGCCGAAAGTGAAGTCCTCGCCCGTGACGACGCCGACGCAGCCGAGCTGGCGGCCGAGCACCTGCTCGATCCAGTCCGCTGCTTCCATGGAGGCCATGGCGCGGTCGAAGTGGAGCACCAGCATGGCGTCGGCGCCGGCGGCCTCGAACAGGTCCTGCCGCTGGTCCAGCGTGGTCAGCCGGAAGGCGGGGGCGTCGGGCTGGAACAGGCGGACGGGGTGCGGATCGAACGTGGCGACGATCGCCGGACGGCCCAGTTCGCGCGCCCAGCGAATCGCTTCGCCGACCACGGCCTGATGGCCCTGGTGGAACCCGTCGAAATTGCCGAGCGCCAGAACGGCGCCGCGCATCGATTCGGGAATGGCTTCGCGGTTGTCGAGACGAATCATGTCAGATCAGGCCTATAGGTCCCGGACCAGGGTGACGAAAGCGTGTGCGGGAAATTCACCGGCGGCCGGATGTTCCTCGCGTGCGCTCTCCTGCCACTCGGTGTCGTTCTGTGCCATCTCTGTGTCGCCAGGGTAATCCGCGTGAATCTCGGTCAATTCGATGCGCCGGGCGAGCGGCAGGAACAGCCGGTAGATTTCCGCGCCGCCGATAACCGCCACTTCTCCCTCGCCCGCAAGGGCCAGGGCTTCGTCTAGGGAATGCGCGGTTTCCGCGCCCTCGGCGCTCCACGCCCTGTCGCGCGTCAGCACGATGTGGCGGCGGCCGGGCAGGGGGGAGGGGAAGCTGTCGAAGGTCTTGCGGCCCATGATCATGGCCTTGCCCATGGTCATGGCCTTGAATCGCCTGAGGTCGGCGGGAAGGCGCCACGGAAGCGCGCCGTCACGGCCGATCACGCCGTTCGCGGCGCGGGCATAGATAAGGAAGAGGTCCTGCGCCAAGTGCCGGTCAGTCGCGCCGGAAGGTGAGGCGGGTGACATGACCCATCTTGCGGCCGGGGCGGGCTGCGCCCTTGCCGTAGAGGTGCAGGTGGTTGGCCGGGTCGGCGAGGATTGCCGCCCAGTCATCCGCCTCGTCGCCGATCAGGTTGCGCATTTCCACGGCGTCGGCGGCAAGGCCGGTATCGCCGAGCGGCAGGCCGCAGATCGCGCGAACATGGTTTTCGAACTGGCTGGTGACCGCGCCCTCGATGGTCCAGTGCCCGGAATTGTGCACGCGCGGCGCCATCTCGTTGAAAACGGGTCCGTTTTCTGTCGCGAAGAATTCCAGCGTGAGCACGCCGACATAGTCCAGCGCCTCGGCCACCTTGGCGGCGAGCGCGCGCGCGGCGGGAACCTGTTCGAGCAGGCGCTGCGGCGCGGGCACGGTGCTGAGCGCGAGAATGCCGCTCTCGTGCACGTTATGGGCCGAATCGAAGTAGCGGATGTCGCCGTCCGCGCCGCGGCACAGGATCACCGAGAATTCCGCGAAGAAGGTGACGAAACCCTCGTAGATCAGGGGCTGGGCGGGAAGGTCGAGGCCCTCGGCATCCGCGGGGGTCATGATGCGCCACTGGCCCTTGCCGTCGTAACCGTCGCGCCGGGTCTTGAGGATCCCGGGCGCGCCGATCGCGGCTATGGCCTCGGCAAGGTCCTCTGCCGAATCCACCGGAGCGAAGGGGGCAGGGGTGCCACCCAGCCCGGTGACGAAACGCTTTTCGTTGAGCCGGTCCTGCGCGGTTTCGAGGGCGCGGGCGTGGGCCAGCAGCGGCACCTCGCAAAGCGCCGCGAGCGGGGCGACAGGCACGTTCTCGAACTCGTAAGTGACGACGGCGCAGCCCGCCGCGAAGCGGGCCATGGCTTCGGCATCGTCCCATTCGGCGCAAGTAAATTCAGCGCTGACTTCGGCGGCGATCGAATCGGCCTCGGGCGCGTAGATGTGGCTGCGGTAGCCGAGCTGGGCCGCTGCCATCGCGATCATCCGGCCGAGCTGGCCGCCGCCGAGAATGCCGATGGTTTCGCCGGGAGGGATCATATGCCTCGTATCACTTGCGTTATGTCCGTGCCCTTCGACAAGCGCAGGGCGAGCGGACCTTGGTAAGGTATGGGCTTCAAAACCCAAACCCGCGATATATTGCGGGCTCAAGCCCAGGTCCGCCCGTGCTGGGCTTGCCGTACCAGCCCAGCCGAGCGGCCGTCATCAGACCGGCTTTTCCGCCACGCTCGCCGTCTGGTCCGCGCGGAAGGTCTTGAGGCGTTCGGCCAGCGCCGGGTCCGACGTGGCGAGGATCGCGGCGGCGAGCAGGCCCGCATTGGCCGCGCCCGCCTCGCCGATCGCCAGCGTGCCCACCGGGATGCCGGCAGGCATCTGGACGATCGAGAGCAGGCTGTCCTGCCCCGAAAGCGCCTTGGACTGCACCGGCACGCCCAGCACGGGAAGATGCGTCATCGAGGCGATCATGCCGGGCAGGTGGGCGGCGCCCCCGGCTCCTGCGATCACGACCTTGAAGCCTTCGCCGTCCGCGCCCTTGGCGAAGTCGACCAGGCGATCCGGCGTGCGGTGTGCCGAGACGATGCGGGCGTCATAGGCGACACCCAGCTTGTCCAGCATGTCGGCTGCGCGCTGCATGGTCGGCCAGTCGGACTGGCTGCCCATGACGATGGCTACAGGAGTCCCCACCCCGCTCATCTCAACGCTCCGAAAGGTAATAGCGGTCGAGCACCGCGAGATCGTCTGCCAGTTCGTAGACGATCGGTTGACCGGTCGGGATTTCCAGACCGGTGATCTCGTCGTCCGAAATGCCCGAGAGGTGCTTCACCAGCGCGCGCAGGCTGTTGCCGTGGGCGGAGATCAGCACGTCGGCACCGGCCTTGAGGTGCGGCACGATCGAGCCTTCATAGTAAGGCAGGACGCGGGCGATAGTGTCCTTGAGGCTTTCGGTCTGCGGCACGTCGATCCCGGCGTAGCGCGGGTCGGTGGAGAGATCGAACTCGCTGCCGATTTCGAGGACCGGCGGCGGCGTGTCGAAGCTGCGGCGCCAGATCTTGACCTGATCGTCGCCGTGCTTTGCGGCGGTTTCGGCCTTGTTGAGGCCGGTGAGGCCGCCGTAGTGGCGCTCGTTCAGGCGCCAGTCCTTGGTCTCGGGAATCCACAGCAGGCCGGCGGCTTCGAGCGCGAAGTGCAGGGTGCGGATCGCGCGGGTCTGGAGCGAGGTGAAGGCGACGGTGGGCATAATGCCCTTTTCCTTCAGCAGCGCACCTGCGGCGCGGGCTTCTTCCTCACCCTTTTCGGTGAGGTCGACGTCCCACCAGCCGGTGAAGCGGTTCTCGAGGTTCCATTGGCTCTGGCCGTGGCGGACGAGGATCAGGCGAGGCAAGGCGTACTCCCAGGTCTCATCGGCGATCCCCTCGGGAAACGCCCGTTGGCAGACTGACTGAATGTCTGGGCGCAGCCCCTAGCTTTCCGGGGGCGATTTGGAAAGCCTGCCTGATTCGTTTTCGCTTTCCGATTCGGACAAGGGCGCGGAATCCCCTCCCGCGTTCAGTGCACGGGCCTGCTGCTTGCGGCGGCGAAGATTTTCGCGGAGCTTGGCTGCAAGCCGTTCCTCGCGGGATTGCTGGGCATTCGTCATGGTCCGGGCGTCTTTCGAAGGGCCTTCGATGGCGGGCGAAATGGCTTTCTGAAAAAGAATACGCAAGAGCCGCTTGACAATCCCCCCCGTCACGGACATTAGCCCGCCCCTGTCCTGGGTCGCCAGGACGGACGCCTCCGGAAACGGACATAAGGCGCTGCTGTAGCTCAGTGGTAGAGCGCGTCATTGGTAATGACGAGGTCGGGAGTTCAATCCTCCCCAGCAGCACCATTTCCCTCACATCGATAAATGGTTGCCCGCAGTTTGCTGCGGCCGCACGCGATCGGCTGCGGCGCGTGGCTGTGGCCAATATGCTGCACTGCGGCGATGTCATGGAAGTGCCACGCTGTCGGCACATAACTGTCATGAACGATGCCTAGAGGCGCCCCTGAATTCGTCGTCATATTCGTCGTAATACAGGGGCCTGCCCAGAATGAAGACTTCCATTCGCCTGATCGCGGGACTGCTCGCATCGGCTTCCTTCGCAACCATCGCCCATGCCGGCGAAGTTGTCGGCAGCGTCCATGATGCCTCGGGTTCTCGCCCGTTGCAGTCCGCTTCGGTCCGCATCGTCGAGCTGAACCGTTCTTCCGAAACCGACCGTACGGGCAGCTACGTGTTCGGTGACGTGCCCGCGGGCACTTACACGCTGGAAGCGCGCTACGTCGGCGCCGAAGTCACCACGCAGACCGTTTCGGTCCCGGCGACCGGCCGTATCTCCGGTGACTTCGATCTCCCGGCGATCGGCGGCGGAGACATCCTCGTCACCGGCCAGACCGCGAACCTCACCAGCGCCCTGTCGCGCCAGAAGGCCGCCGATGGCGTTGTCTCGGTGCTCACGCGCGACGCGGTGGGCCAGTTCCCCGACCAGAACGTTGCCGAATCGCTGCGCCGCCTGCCGGGCGTGAACATTCTCAACGACCAGGGCGAAGGTCGCTATGTGTCGGTCCGCGGCCTCGATCCGGATCTCAACGGCACTTCGCTCAACGGCGTGCGCATGCCCGCGCCGGAATCGGATGCCCGCTCGGTCGCTCTGGACGTGGTTTCGTCAGACACGATCGAATCGGTCGAAGTGAAGAAGTCCTTCACGCCGGACATGGACGGCGACTTCATCGGCGCGTCGGTGGAGATCAAGACCACCAGCGCCTTCGATTCGAAGAAGAACCGCTACTCGCTCAGCGCCGAAGGCAGCTGGAACGATTATTCGGGCAAGGTCACGCCGAAGGGCGCCTTCGACTTCACCCAGAAGCTGGGCGAAAACTTCGGCATCGCCGGCTCGGTCAGCTACTACAAGCGCAAGTTCGAGACCGATAACGTCGAGACCGGTGGCTGGCATGCTGACGACGATGGCAACGCCTGGGCCGAATCGGTCGAATACCGCGACTATGACGTTGAACGCACGCGCATCAACGCGGCGCTTTCGGCCGACTGGCGCGCATCGGAAACCACCAAGGCCTATATCCGCGGCAACTGGGCGCAGTTCGACGATCACGAATATCGCCGCCGCACCACGCTGGACTTCGGCGATTTCGACACGCCCAGCGCGATCACCGCGACCGGCGCGACTTTCGACGGCGCAGACGAGCGCATCACCGTGGAACGCGATCTCAAGGACCGTTTCGAACGCCAGCGCATCCGCTCGGTCGCCATCGGCAGCGATACCGACACCGGCACGCTGAAGTTCAACTGGCAGGCCAGCTATGCCAAGTCGTCCGAGAAGGAGACCTTCTCGATCGATCCGACCCGCTTCCGCGCCCGTTTCCGTGCCGGCACCGTCGTCGACATGGATTACTCGAACACATACTATCCGACCTATTCGGTGACGGAAGGCGCGGACACGTTCAACGACGCGTCCGAGTATGAATTCAACAAGACCGAATTGACCACCCTGTCGGACAGCCAGGACGAGGAATGGGCGGTAAAGGCCGATCTCGCCCGGACTTTCGCGGGTGACAACGGCGACTTCACCGTCCAGGTCGGCGGCAAGGCGCGGTGGCGCAAGAAGTCCTACGACTTCAACATGACCTATTACGAACTGGCGGACGGTGCGGACTACACCTTGGCCGACGTGCTGGGCACGCAGACCTATCGCCTGCTCGACATGGGCCCGGTCTCCAGCAAGACCGGCCCGGCCGACTTCCTGCTGGCCAACCCCGATGCCTTCGTGGTCAGCGACTACGACAGCGTGCTCAATTCGGCGGTGAGCGACTATTCGGTGCGCGAAGACATCCAGGCCGGCTATGCACTGGCGCGCTGGGACAGCTCGACGCTGCGCGTGATCGGCGGCGTGCGCATGGAGCGCACGCACAACAAGCTCAACGGCAGCCTCGTCTCCGACGACGGCGACACCGTCACCATCGATCCGGTGACCTACAAGCGCAACTACACCAACTGGCTGCCAAGCCTGACGATCCGCTACAGCCCGCAGCAGAACCTCGTGGCCCGTCTGGCCGGCTACAAGACGATCGTGCGTCCCAAGCTTTCGCAGCTTGCGCCGCGCTTTACCGTCAATGAGGACAACGAGGCCGAATTCGGCAACCCGAATCTCAAGCCCTACCAGGCTTGGAACTTCGACGCCGGCTTCGACTACTACTTCGCCAACAACGGAGCCTTCTCGGTTGGCGGGTTCTACAAGTCGATCAAGGACTACGCGGTCGATCGCCGCTTTTACGACTACACGATCGACGGCGCGACCTATGACGAAGTGCTGATGCCGGTGAACGGCGACAAGGCGGAAATCGCCGGCGTCGAAGTGAGCTACAGCCAGGTCTTCTCGATGCTGCCTTCGCCCTTCGACGGCCTGCTCACCCAGTTGAACTACACCTACACTTATGCCCGCGGCACGGTGTTCGACGGTGACGACGTGGCGCGCCGCATCTCGCTGCCGAATGCGTCGAAGAACACCTTCAACGTCGTGCTCGGCTACGAGAAGGGCCCGGTCAGCCTGCGTGCTGCCGGTACCTTCCGCGACAAGTACCTCGACGAAGTGGGCGACGACGCCGAGACGGACCGCACCGTCAACCAGCACTTCCAGCTTGACCTCTCGGCCAAGTACAAGCTGACTGACAACATCCGCCTCTTTGCCGACTGGGTGAACGTGAACAACGCCAAGTACTTCGCCTATCAGAACCTGGCGGGCGCCAAGCGCGTGCTCCAGTACGAGGAATACGGCTCGACCGTGAAGTTCGGCGCGCGGGTGACGTTCTGATGAAAGTCGATTTCACGAACATCGCCGGTATCGTGAAGCAGGGGTCGGGAGCTTTGCTCCCGGCCCTGGTGCTTTCCGGCGTGCTTTCCGCCGGCCTGCTTTCCGGTTGCGCGACCACGGGCGGCCCGGCTCCGGTCATGCTGCCCGCGGTCGACGTGCCGGCACAGGCGGAAACCCAGCCGGTCGGCACCGCGAACGTCGATGCGGCGGACGATCCGGCGATCTGGCGCAATGCGGCCGATCCCGCCGCCAGCCTGATTCTGGGAACGGACAAGAAGGCCGGGCTCTACGTTTACGGTCTCGATGGCAAGGTGCGCGATTTCGCGGCGGCCGGGGCTCTCAACAATGCCGACCTTCGCGAAGTGCGCTTTGCCGACGGTTCGAAGCGTATCCTGGTGGGGGCGAGCGATCGTACCGACCGGGCAGAACCGCGCATCGCCCTGTTCACGCTTGACGGCGGGACCGGCAAGCTCGCGGCGCTGGGGGCGGAGGCGTTCCTGCCTGCGGGTCATGCTCCGGCCGAGGCTTACGGTTTCTGCATGGGCAATGCCCTGGCGCGCGACGAACTGGCGAGGGCCTATGTCGTGCTCAAGGACGGGTCGGTGGCGGAAAGCCGATTGGTCGAACGGGAAGGGCGGATCGCCGCCGACTATGTGCGTCTGGTGAAATTCGCCACCCAGTCGGAAGGCTGCGTGGTCGACGATGCCGGCAAGGTGCTGTTCGTGGCCGAGGAGGACGTCGGCATCTGGAAGGTGCCGCTGGCCGGCGAGGCGCTCGTGGCCCAGCCCTTCGCCCGCGTGGGCGCCCAGGATGGCCTCGTCGCCGATGTCGAGGGGCTTGCCGTCGCGCGCGAGGATGGCGGCCGGGCGTGGCTCGTCGCCTCGAGCCAGGGCGACAATGCCTATGCGCTGTTCGACCTTTCCACCGGCAAGCCCGCGGGCCGGTTCCGCATCAATGGCGGCACGATCGACGGCACGAGCGATACCGATGGCATCGAAGTCATGCTGGGCGATTTCGGTCCAGCATTCCCCGAAGGCCTCATGGTCGCGCAGGACGGCAACAATGCGCCGGAAGCACAGAACTTCAAGTTGCTTTCATGGAAGTCGATTCGCACCGCACTCGGCATCGAGTGACGGGGTGAGCGGTTGGTCGCGTAAGTGTTGAGACTTGCGCGGCTGCTGCGGTAACAAGGCCGCGATGGTGAGATTTCCGAATCGCATGAACGGCACGGCCGCCGCTGCAGCAATGGCTGCGGCGGCCGTGGCGATTCCCGGTACCGCTTCGGCGGACGTGCTGGAAATCGGTTCCGGCGGCTATCAATGGGTGGCGGGCGGCCCCGCCAAACCTGCGGTGGATCCACTGGCGGCTTCTGCGGGCGAGGCTCCGATGGTCGAGTTCGCTAACGATGCTGCTGCCGCCGCGCCGGGCTCCGCGCCGACCGAGATAGATGCCACGCTGTTGCATCCGCGTTCGATCACGGAAGCTCTCGACGCTGCCGGTCCGATGCGCTGGCGCGCGCGTGTCGCCGAACTGGCGGCGAAGTATGATATCAGCCCGACCCTGCTCGAAGCGGTGGTCTGGCAGGAAAGCCGCTGGAACGAATTGGCGATGTCCCCCGTTGGCGCGCGCGGTCTGGCGCAGCTCATGCCGGGTACGGCCGCACAGATGGGCGTGAATCCCGGCGATCCGATGGCCAATCTGGAAGGCGGCGCGCGCTATTTGCGCATGCAACTCGATGCGTTCAACGGCGATATCGAAAAGGCGCTGGCGGCCTATAACGCCGGGCCGGGCCGGGTCCAGAAAGCAGGCGGGATTCCGCGCATTCGCGAAACCCAGGCCTATGTCGCCTCGATCATGGCGCGGTTGACCGATCCCGTTCGCCGATAATTTTTCGCAAAAAACCATCGAAGGAGCGGCCGGAGACGGAGCGTCTCCGGCACCGCAGCCTGTTCAGCCCAGCAGCTTCCGGGCGATGCTGCGCACTTCCTCACCCATGTCCGCCCGGTCGAGCGCGATGGCGAGAGTGGCTTCGACGAAGCCGACCTTGGAGCCGCAATCGAACCGCTGGCCGGCGAAAGTAACGGCGTGGAACGGCTGCTGGCCGATCAGCTTGGCCATCGAATCGGTGAGCTGGATTTCGCCGCCTGCCCCTTTGCCCTGGTTGGCCAGCAGGTCCATGATTTCCGGCTGAAGGATGTACCGGCCCGAGACGATCTTGTTGGAAGGCGCCTCATCGACCTTGGGCTTTTCGACCAGACCCTTGACCTCGGTGAGTGCGCCATTGCTGGCGCCGGGGGCGATGACGCCGTAGCTGGAAACTTCCTCACGCGGCACTTCCAGCACCGAGACGAGGTTGCCGCCGACTTCGTTATAAGCCTCCACCATCTGGGCCATGCAGCCCGGGGAGCCATACATCAGTTCATCGGGAAGGAAGATCGCGAAAGGTTCGTCGCCGATCACCGCGCGGGCGCACCAAACCGCATGGCCGAGGCCGAGGGGAACCTGCTGACGCACCGTAACGAGATTGCCGGGCTGGATTCGCGTCGGTTCCAGGGCATCGAGCGACTTGCCGCGCGCGGTCATCGTGGCTTCGAGTTCGTAGGC
The DNA here is from genome assembly GCF_035658495.1 of Novosphingobium sp. RL4. Classification (NCBI taxonomy): domain Bacteria; kingdom Pseudomonadati; phylum Pseudomonadota; class Alphaproteobacteria; order Sphingomonadales; family Sphingomonadaceae; genus Novosphingobium; species Novosphingobium sp. RL4. Next base: position 432,257 of record NZ_CP141944.1, read on the forward strand.
CGTGTCGAAGTGTTCGACGATTGCCGTCTTGCCGCGACCCGTAACGAAGACGAATTCCTCGATCCCCGCTTCACGCGCTTCGTCTACCGCATACTGAATCAGCGGCCGATCTACGACAGGTAGAAGCTCCTTCGGAATCGCCTTGGTGGCGGGAAGAAAGCGGGTTCCAAGGCCGGCGACCGGGAACACCGCTTTACGGACGGGCTTTTTGTACTGTGGTGCAGACATGGTTAAAGGTCTGACTCCGTTTGGTTACAATGAAGTTAAAGCCGCTTCGCAGACGCAGCGCAACAGTCTATCCAAGTTTCTCCGAGCCGTGCTTGCTGCACGGCCAAATCCCGTTAAAGAGCGGGCAATGGACAAGATCATCATCGAAGGCGGCAAGCGCCTTTCCGGCACCATTCCCGTTTCCGGTGCGAAGAACGCGGCGTTGACGCTGCTGCCTTGCGCCTTGCTCACCGAAGAGCCGCTGACGTTGCGCAATTTGCCGCGTCTGGCGGACATCGACGGGTTCCAGCATCTGATGAACCAGTTCGGCATCTCGACGATGATCGCGGGCAGCCGTCCTGAAGATTTCGGCCGTGTGATGACCTTGCAGGCGCCGCGCATTACCAGTTCGGTGGCGCCCTACGATCTGGTGCGCAAGATGCGCGCTTCGATCCTCGTGCTCGGTCCGATGCTGGCGCGCATGGGCGAGGCGACCGTTTCGCTGCCCGGCGGCTGCGCGATCGGCAATCGCCCGATCGACCTGCACCTCAAGGCGCTCGAAGCGCTGGGCGCACAGATCGAGATGGCGGCGGGCTACGTTCGCGCGATCGCGCCGGACGGCGGCCTGCCGGGCGGCCGCTATTCCTTCCCGGTGGTCTCTGTCGGCGCGACCGAGAACGCGCTGATGGCGGCCGTGCTCTGCAAGGGCAAGTCCACCCTGCACAATGCAGCGCGCGAACCGGAGATCGTTGACCTTTGCAATCTGCTCGTCGCCATGGGCGCGCAGATCGAGGGTATCGGCACGTCCGACATCACCGTTCACGGGGTGAACCGCCTGCACGGCGCGACTTACATGGTCATGCCGGATCGTATCGAGGCGGGCTCCTATGCCTGCGCGGCGGCTATCACCGGCGGCGAAGTCACGCTGAAGGGCGCCAAGATCGAGGATATGGAAGCCACCGTGCAGGCGCTGCGCGATGCGGGCGTCCATGTCGAACCGACGGCCGAGGGGCTTCACGTTGCGGCGGATGGTCCGCTCAGGCCCGTCACGCTTTCGACCGCACCCTATCCGGGCTTCGCCACCGACATGCAGGCCCAGCTCATGGCACTTCTGTGCCGGGCCGAGGGTTCGAGTGTCCTGACCGAGACGATCTTCGAGAACCGCTACATGCACGTTCCCGAACTGAACCGCATGGGCGCGCATATCGAAACCAAGGGGCGCACCGCCATCGTCCACGGCGTTCCCCGGCTCACCGGGGCCGAAGTCATGGCAACCGATCTTCGCGCCTCGATGAGCCTCGTGATCGCAGGTCTGGCGGCCGAGGGCGAAACGCAGGTCCACCGTCTGTACCATCTCGATCGCGGTTATGAACGTCTCGAGGAAAAGCTCGCTCTGGTCGGCGCACAGATCGAACGGGTCGGCGGCGAGTAAGGCAACCGTTCGCGATCATGGCGCGTTGCTCTTACTGAATACCCGAGAGGAGCAACGACCATGGGCCTGATCAAGTTGGCCGCAGCCGGCGCAGTCGGCTACGCACTTTACAAGTACGCGAACCGCGACAAGGAAGAAGCAGCTGCCGGAGGCGGTTTCGGCCACGTCCGCGATGCCGGGCCGGAAAGCATGACGACCAAGCCGCCGCGCTGGTCGAAGACGGACGAGGCGATCGACGAGAGCTTCCCGGCCAGCGATCCGCCTTCCAGCTACTGAATTCTACCTACTGAGTTTCCTGCGAGCCATCGCAGTGTACCCGAGGGGCGGGGCCGCAAGGCTTCCGCCCCTTCCCGTTTTCAGGCCGGCTCAGGTCCGCAGCGTATCGACCAGCCAGACGCGGATGGCGCTGGCCAGGCCGGGAGGCGTTTCTGCTTCCAGGCGGTCCGCATCGATCCGCGCGACCAGCGCGTTCAGCGGCACGCGCTGGCGCACGGCGATTTCCTTGAGCATGTCCCAGAACAGCGGTTCGAGACTGATCGAAGTCTTGTGCCCGGCGATCTCGATCGAGCGCTTGATCGGCGGGTGGTAAAGTTGGGTCATGGAAGAGAGCGTAGCCGGGTTGGGGAGGAGGGGAAACGTCAACATCGCGCCGGGATGGGGTCCACGCCGCCTAGCGTTTGGTGACAGCCAGTGCCGCACGGTCGAGCGCCTCACGCAGCTTCCAGGTTCGCGCCTCGAATGGGCCGGGCGTCAGTTCGTTGGTCATCAGGATCGCGACGACATCGTGAGCCGGGTCGGCGAAGAAATAGGTGTTGGCCGAGCCTGACCAGCTGCCGGCGCCCACCGGCAGTCCCCCGCGCGCTTCGGTTCCGGGGTCGCCTATCGCAAGGCCGTAGCCGAAGGGGCTGTCGAGATGTTCGCCGCCGCCCGTCCTCAGGCGAGGGGTGTACATGGCATCGACCGATTCCGGTTTGAGCAGCCGCTTGCCGTGCCACTTTCCGCGACGGGCCAGCATTTCCGCGAAATGGCGATAGTCCTCCAGCGTTCCGGCCAATGCACCGCCGCCATCGCGCAGCCGCGCGGAGTTTCGATATTCCGACGTTTCCGGCAGGTCCACCGCACGGAGGCCCTGTTCGGTCGCCAGGTAGCCGGTGACGAGACGTGGTGCCTGCGTGTCGCTGACGACGAAAGTCGTGTCCTTCATCTCCAGCGGGTCGAGGATGTTGCCTTTGAGGAAAGCATCGAGGCTTTCGCCGGAAACGCGCTCGATCACCGCGCCGAGTACCGTGGTGGAGAAACCATAACTGAAGCGCTCGCCCGGCTGGTGGAGCAGGGGGGCCTGGCCCAGGCGGGCCACGAGGTCATCCAGCGTCGCGGCGGGCGGCACTTGCGCATGGGCGCTGGCGACGGCGGTGGCGCGGCTGACGCCTTTTTCGCGATACCAGCGCTGGACCGGGGTATCGCCCATGAATTCGTAAGTGAGGCCGGAGCGGTGGAGTAGCAGGTCCTCGATAGTGACCGGACGTGTAGCGGCAATCGTGTCAGCCGTTTTGCTGCCGTCCCAGACGCGCAAGTTCGCCATTTCCGGCAGATACTTGCCGACAGGATCGGTCAGCGCGAGCTTGCTCCGTTCGGCCAGCATCATGATCCCGACCGAGGTGATCGGCTTCGACATCGAGTAGAGCCGGAAAATCGCATCGCGGGCGATCGGACGCCGGCTTTCGATATCGGCGTAGCCGCTCGAAAGCTCCACTAGCGGCTTGCCGTGCTGTTCGATCAGCACCAGCGCCTGTGGCAATTCGCCTGAGGCGACCATCGCGTCGAGTTCGCGTTGCAGTGTCTCGGCTGGAGCGGCGGCAAGCGAGGGCGCTGCGGAAAACAGCGCCGTCGCCGCAAGCAGCAGGTGCAACTGCATCGACGGGCTCAGAAAGGCCGGTCGCCGGCCACCGTCACGCGGAAGCCCGAGCGGACCTCGGGGAAGTAGTCCCATACCGCGAAGTGCTGGGTGCAGCGATTGTCCCAGAAGGCCACCGAATTCTTCTGCCAGCGAAAGCGGACGTGGAAATTGGCGTCTTTCACATGGTCGAACAGGAAATCGAGCACGGCCTTGCTCTCGGGGCCGGACAGCTCGTTGATCTTCGTGGTGTAGGACGAGTTCACGAACAGCAGCTTGCGGCCGGTGACCGGATGGGTGCGGATCACCGGGTGCGAATTGCAGGGGTAGGTCTTGGTCGAATCCGGGAAGATCGCCTTGTAGACGTGGTTGGCGTCGTGAACGGCGGTCAGCGGATCGAGGAAGGCCTTCATTGCCGGGGACAGCGCGTCATAGGCCGCATACATGCTGGCAAAGAGCGTATCGCCGCCGTCTTCGGGCAGGGTGTGGATGTGCAGGATCGAACCCATCGGCGGTTCGGCATCGGCTGAGAGGTCCGAATGCCAGTTTTCGCCCGCGACGAACTTCGAATTCTCGTCGGCATGGATCGCGACGACTTCGGGATGGTCGGGAAGCCCGGCGACGCCCGAGTGAATCGCCAACCGGCCGAAAGCGCGGCCCAGCGCCTTGTGCGCCTCGTGATCGATATCCTGATCGCGGAAGAACACGACCTGGTGCTTCATCAGCGCGTCGTGAATCTCGGCGAAGGCCTGGTTGCCGAGCGGCTGGCGCAAGTCGACCCCGAAGATTTCCGCGCCGATGCGCTTGGTCAGGGGGCGGACGTCGATCAGTTCATAACCCATTGTCGGGCTCCGGTTCTTGTCTTCTTGGGCACGCACCGGACGCGGAGTGAGGGCTCTCGCGTCCGGTGCGTTCGGTTTCATTCGGGATCGCGAACGCTGCCCTTCTCGGGAAAGATGCGGCGTTCGATGCGGCAGTGGATGCCCTGCGTGCCGTCGACCACCTGAGTCACGCCGAAGTCGGCAGCGACGCTCATCAGCGAATAGCCGTCGTTGCGCGAAAGGCCCTGATGCTCTGTGAGGAGGTGGAGCATGTCCAGCGAGGCGGACTTCATCGCCTTGTCCAGATTCTCTCCGAAGCCGTGGACGATCCAGCAATCCGGCGTTTCCAGCAGCGGCGAGGGGAAAGAGAAGTCCTTGCGCAAGATGATCTGGAACAGCACGTCGAGCGAGGATTCGATCGCGGTGCCGCTGATCTCGCCATCGCCCTGGCTGATGTGGGGGTCGCCGATCGAGAACAGGCCGCCCTTGACCTGCACCGGGTAATACATCGTCGCGCCCGCGCCGATGCGCCAGTTATCGATATTGCCGCCGTGAAGGCCGGGGGGAATCGTGCTCACCGCCTCGTTGACGGCCGGCGCGACGCCGGCGGTGCCGAGGTGCGGACGGGCCGGGATTGTGATGCCGGGTAGCGCGGTGGAGCGGTCGCATTCCGGGCAATGGGTGATGCGGCCGGGCACGACATATTTCTCGTCCACGTCATAGGCGTAGAGCGCGCTGGCAGTATTGGCGTTGGGATCGATCTTGTAGATCGTGACGCGCTCGGTCTCGCCGAACTCCTCGTAGAGATGGCCCCAGTTGGCGGCGAGGTTCGAGCCGTAGTTGAAGCGCGGGCGCATCGCCATGTAGCGCACTTCCAGCATGTCGCCCGGTTCGGCGCCCTCCACGAAGATCGGGCCGGTCATGATATGGCAACCCGGCGCACGGGTGGCGGGATCGATTTCGGTGAAGATGCGGCGGATGTCATCGTCGAACATCAGGTCCGGATCGTCGCCGGCATGGTGCGTGACGGCTTGCGCCTGGATCAGGTCGCCGCTCTTCACATAGAGCGCCGGCTTGATCTCGGGCGAGAAGTAGCCCCAGTGCACCGTTTCCGGCGTGGCCCGAAGATGGTGCAGGGCCGACGGCTGGAGAGCGGCCTCCCTGGCGGGCTCGGGCTTAAGGCTGATCAGTGCCATCGGAACTCCTGTTGGGAAGGAAATGGGGTGCGGGCGCTTATTCGGCGCCGATCAGCACGCTCGTCATGCTGAGCGACTTGTGCTGGATGAAATCGGGTTCGAAGGTTGCCGCCTCGTCCTCGTGGCGGGCGCCCAGGACGTAGAGCAGCGGCAGGAAATGGTCGGAACTCGGCACCGAGAGCCGGGCGGCATCGCCCAGTGCCTCGTAGTCGATCACGGTCTGCGGATCGTCGGAGGCGATCGCCTTGCACATCGTGGAGTTGAACTGCTCGGCCCAGGGATAGGGATCGGCGGCCGGGTTGGCCCAGTCCATCGCCGGCAGGTTGTGGACGATGTTGCCGGTTCCCATGATCAGCACGCCCTCGTCGCGCAGCGGGCGCAGCATGCGGCCGACCAGCCAGTGCTCGGCCGCGCTCTTGCCAAGATCCATGCCAAGCTGGATCACCGGAACGTCCGCTTCGGGATAGGCATGGACCAGCACAGACCAGGTGCCGTGGTCCAGCCCCCAGTTGGCGTCCATGCTCACCGGCATCGGGCTGAGCAGTTCGCGCACGCGTGTCGCCAGTTCCGGATCGCCGGGGGCGGGGTACTGCACGTCGAACAGAGCCTGCGGGAAGGCGCCGAAGTCGTGGATCGTGCGCGGCTGGGCCATGGCGGTGACGGCGGTGCCGCGCGTCTGCCAGTGGGCCGAGATGCACAGGATTGCGCGCGGCTTGCCGATGCCCTCCGCGATCTGGTTCCAGGTCCGGGTGACGGCGCTCTTTTCCAGCGCCACCATCGGGCTGCCATGTCCGAAGAAAACGATGGGAAGGCGGCTCATTGTGCGTCTGGCTCCGGGTATAGCTTCGATGCGTGCAGGCTATGGAGAAGCGGGGCGGGCGGTCTTGCGGCGGCGCGCACAAGAACTTGTCGCGCCGCCGTGGAAGCCCCTGCCTATTCGCGCGTGTAGTCCTCGGGAATCTGCGGATTCTCGCCGGCCTTGCCCCACAGCAGTATCTCGTTGCCCCAGGGATCGGCGAAGGCGTGGTTGTAGCCGTTGAATTCCTTCCAGTAATGGTTGCGCCAGAGCACCTTGCCGCCCAGCTTTTCGGCGGTGGCGAGAATGCGTTCGGGGCTGTCGTCGTCGCCGATCAGCACCCAGATGCGCGCCTTGCGGCCATCGGTGGACAAGGTGCGCGGCTCCACGCCTTCGGGATTCGGGTGCGGGCGGGCGTTGTTCGCGTCGAACACGCCGAGGTGGAGGTTGCCGATCTGGCTGTCCGACCCGTCCTTGTTCTGGAAGAAGCCGCCAGGGACCATGCGGTGGTAGATACCGTGCGGGCGCGCGTCGTTTTCCCAGCCGAAGACTTCCGCATAGAATTCGCCGGCCTTGGCGGGATCGTCGGTGGCGAAGTCGACGAAGATGAGGGTGTTGGTCATGTAGGCGTGCTCCCGTTGGTATGGAGACAGGCCTAGCCGGTAGGTTTGCGGACGCTCGCCATGCCGCGCACGAATCGTTGATTCCTCGCGCCTGCCCGGAAGCGCGGATAAAAAGGCGGCGCCCGGTACGAGACCGGACGCCGCAGACCGTCGGGAATGGGTGACGGTAAAACTCTGTAAATCAGGCGCGCAGGCGGGTGACCGGGGCAGCCAAAGGTTTCTGGGGCCCGCGGCGGCGGTCCCATTCGCGGCGATAGCGCTCCACCAGCCAGACGTTGAGCAGGCGCTGGGCCCCCTCCTGCCAGGAGTAGCGACCGCGCGGCGCGAACTTCGAGCGCAGGCCCTGCTGGACCAGCTCGTCGACGTGGAAGTCCTGGCTGACGATCTCCTCGACCGCTGTGTCGTTCATCTTCATCTTCAGCTCGAACAGCGGATCGTCCATGGCCTCGGGCACCATCAGCGTGCCGATGGTCAGGGCGTGCGACTGGGCCGAGCGCGGGTCCATGATGAGATAGAGCACGGTGTCGTTCAGCACGACCAGCGAGAGGCTGGGCGGCAGGTTCACGAAGAGGAGCCGGTTCTGCTCCTCCTCGGTAAGCTTGGGGAACACCGGGAAGACCGACTTCTGCGTGGCGTTGAAGGCGGCGTTCTTGTGAAGCGTGCCGTTGAGCCGGTAATAGCCCGCCGAATCTTCCGGCACTTCGGGGAAAGTGGCGAGCCCGCTCGGGATGAAGTCGTGCAGCGGCCCTGCGTGCAGGCGGCTGGCGTGGTAGCCGTCGTTGTTGTTCTCCAGCATGACTTTCCAGTTCCAGGGGAACACGGTGGCTTCCTCTGGACGCGGCCCGCGCAGGTTCGCGAAGTCATAGTTGGCGACGACATCCTCCAGCCCGGAAAGGCGCGGGGTCAGCGGCTCGGCTTCGGGGTCGAGGTTGATGAAGACGAAGCCGTGCCAGATCTCGTGCCGGATTTCCGGCAGGCTGGCGGCCTTCTTGTCGAAATTGCAGGTGCGGTTCATCGCCGGTGCGCCGACGAGCGTGCCGTCCAGATCGTAGGTCCAGTGATGATAGGGGCAGACGAAGGCGCGGGCATTGCCGTGACCCTCCGCCACCAGCATGGCGCGGTGCTGGCAGACCGCCGAAAGCGCCTTGACGGTGCCGTCGCGCGTTTTGGTGACGATGATCGGCTCGTCCGCGCGGGTCACGGTGAAGAAGTCACCGGGCTTTTCCAGCCACTCGGCACGGCCGACGCAGAGCCATTCGTGCTCGAACAGGGCAGCTTTCTCGAAGTGGTGGAATTCCTCGTCGGTATAGCAGGCCGGAGGCAGCGTGTCGGCTTCGAGCGTGTCCTTGATGGAACTGCCAAGGCTGTCGAAGAACTGATCGTTGAGTAGAGTCATTCCTGCCTGATCCCCGTATCGGTGAGACCGGGGAGAACGCCGTGCGTCCTCCCGCAACAGGGGGAGACTAGCGGGTGCCGCAGGGCAGGGCTTTGCACTGGGCGCAGTGACTTTTGGCAGGAATGGACACCGCTCTGCGAAGTCCGCTTCAAAAAAATGCAAAAGCCACCCGAAGCGACTACCGCGCTTCGGGTGGCGTTCACTTCCGGCGGGAACTGCTTATTCGGCCGGGACCATTCCGTCTTCGTCGATCGCGGCTGGCTGCGGGGCGGCTGGTGCGGGGCGATAGACCGGCGCACGCAGGAACAGCACCGCAACGATCGTGGCGGCAGCCAGCAGCAGGGCAAACACGAGGATGGCCAGCGAATAGCCGCCGGTCACGTCGGCGATCCGGCCGGCACCGATCGGGCCGAGGACCGCAAGGGTCGTTGCCGTGGTGGCCATGGCGGTCATATCGCCGGCGATGCCGGCGCCGAAGTAGCGCAGGAGGAGGATATGGGCCGAGAGCCAGGCCATGCCCCAGCCCAGTCCGAACAGCGTGGCGGCTGCCGTGGCGACAAGCACCATCGAGGCGGACCACAGCAATGCCATGGCCAGGGCCTGCAGGGCGAGTCCCGCTACAAGAATGCGGCGCGGGTCGATGCGTTCGCACAGGGTGCCGGTCAGCCCCTTGGCGCCGGTGCCGGCAAAGGCCAGCAGGCTCATGGCGATCGCGCCGGGCGCGGCGCCTTCGCCGAGGTTGGCGATGTGAGCCACGAGAATGGAGTGCGCCGAAGTGACCGCCGTCTGCACCACCGTCATGATGAGGGCGAGAATCAGGAAGCTCGGGGTCATCAGCGCCTGCTTCACGGTCCACACGCTGTTCTGCGCCGGGGCGGCCTGCTCATGGCCCGCGCCCTTGACCTGCTCGACGCTTTCCACCTTCACCGCGTCGCGGATGCAGGCGAGGCAGATCAGGCCGAGGATGAGGGCGCTTACGGACATGACCAGCCAGTGCAGGCGCCAGTCGCCGGTCAGGCCGACGATGCCGCCGACGATCAGGGGGCCGACGATGCCGCCTGCCGCGCCGGTCATGAAGTAGAAGCCGATCATCCGCGAGGAGGTGCGCGGGAACCATGTCGCCAGCAGGTAGACGGCGGGCGAGGGAGCGACGAGCGAGAAGCCGATGCCCATCAGCGTGGTGGCCACGAAGAACAGCGTCAGGTGCTCGATCTGCGAAGCGATGAAGAACCCGGCGGCAAGGGTGAGGCAGCCCGCAAACATCGTCAGCCGGGTGCCGATGGATTTCATCAGCAGCGGCGGCAGCGGGCTGGCGAGACCACAGGCGAGCCCGAGCAGCGAGAAGCTGAGCCCCGCGGCCGCCTTCGACCAGCCGAGCTGCGCCACCATCGTATAGAGCACATAGCCGAGAGAGGTGAAGGTCGTCGCCGTCACGAAGAAGAACCCCAGCGAGGCGGCGAACATGACGAGGGCACTGCGCGGCATTGCTACTCCTGCGGGCTCCGTCCGGATGGAATCGCCGGACTGACACGCCGTGCAGGCTCTCATGCTGCGGCTGCACACTCTTGATGACCTGCGCCTAGATAGTTGATCGAGGCTGCGGAACAAGGATCGGCGGCACTTTGTCCGAAAAGGAAAGGGCGCGGAGACCGAAGCCTCCGCGCCCTTTGCCGTTCCCGCGACCCTTTCGGGCCGGATCAGAACTTGTAGCCGACCGAAAGGATCACCTGACGCGGCGGAATGAAGGTCTCCATCACCTGGGCGCTGCCGTAGGGGTCGGAGAAGCGCGAGTTCACGCCGTTCTTATCGAAGAGATTGACGACGCGCAGGGTGACGTTGGTGTTGGTGTCCTGGGGTTCGTACTTCAGCATCAGGTTGACCTGCGTGTACGAGGGCGTGATGTCGACATCGCCTTCGTTGAACAGGCGGTACTGGTACTTGCCCCGGTAGATCAGCTGGGCACGGGCGGTCAGTTCGCCCGGACCGACCTGACCGTTCCAGGTCGCGGCCACATTGCCCTGCCAGCGCGGCAGCTTGGGGATGCGGTTACCCTTGATATCCTCCCGCGCGGCATCGCGTGCCGCCACGGCGGCGGCGAAGTTGGTCCAGAACAGGTAGTCGGGATAGCCCGCCGCGTTCTGGGCATTGGCGGCGTTGGTCGGATCGAGCGCGAGGTAGTGCGACGTGAATTCGCCCTCCAGATAGGACATCGAGGCGTCGAAGCGCAGTCCTTCGGTGGGAATGTAGGAGCCTTCGAGTTCGAGGCCGTAGACACGCGCCTTGGGGGCGTTGCTGATGCCCTCGCCGTAAAGGATCGGGTCTTCCTCCAGGAACTGCATGTTGCGATAGTTGTAGAGGAAGGCCGAACCGTTGATCTGGAGCGTATCGCCCAGGAACCGGTTCTTGGTGCCGATCTCGAACGAGTCGACGGTTTCCTGCTTGTAGGTCGGCAGGATCGAGTAGCTGTTGCCTGCGGAAGCGGAAGAGTTGATGCCCCCCGGCTTGAAGCCGCGCGTCCAGCTTGCATAGACCATGTTGTTTGGCGTGATCTGGTAATCCAGCGCGACCTTGCCGGTCCATGCATCGCCCTTGCGGCCTCCCGTGGAGGAAGGCTGGAGATAGGCGCCCGAGGTCTGGCTGGAAGTGCCGCCGGACATGCTGTCGAACATGCCGGTGGCCTTGTCGTGGTTGTATCGCACGCCGGCGGTCAGCTTGAGCTGGCTGGTGAGATCGTAGGTGCCCTGTGCGAAGAAGGCGTAAAGATCGCGCTTGATCGAGGACAGCTCGGCATAAGTCAGGTTTTCGATCGCGGGATCGTTCCAGGCCGTGCTGGTGGGCAGCGCCGGGGAAAGGATGTCGCCGGTCGAACCGCGGTATTCGTTGATGTACTGGCTGTTCTTGGAGTGCAGGTAGACCCCGCCGAGAACCCAGTTGAACGGGCCGCTGCCGTTGGAGGTCAGGTTGAGCTCCTGGCTCCAGCTCTTGGTGTCCGATTCCCACAGCGGCACATGGTCGTAGGCCACGCCGGTGAAGCTGATCGGGTTGTAGGTGTTCTGGAAGAACGTTTCGGTGTCGAGGCCGTCCGAATCCCACGCCTGTTCGGAATGGAGCTTCTGGTAGCCGGTGATCGACTTGATCGTGGCGAACGGCGTCTCCCACTTCACCACGCCGGTATAGAGCTGCGTCTTGACCTTGGAGCGCCCCGGATAGTCCTGCGTCAGTACGCGCGGATCGGTTTCGGGATCGAGGATGTTCTTCTGGGCGGGGCCGTTGGTCTCGCTGTTGAACTGCACCGTGTTCAGCACGACCGAGAAGTTCGAGGCAGGCTGCCACTTGGCGCCGAGACGCCAGCCGGTCTCGTCCTGATCGTCGAGGTCGTACTTTTCTACACCGGGCACCTTGGTGGCATAGGCGTAGCCGTCATGCTTGGTGTACTGGAAGGCGCCGCGCACCGCGAGGGTGCTGGACAGGGGCACGTTCACCGCGCCCGAGCCCTCCATGTAGTTGTAGTTGCCGATCCCGGCGTTGAGATTGCCGCTCAGGCTCTCGGTGCTCGGCTCGATCGATACGACGTTGATGGTGCCGCCGGTCGATCCCTGTCCGAACAGGGTGCCCTGTGGACCGCGCAGTACCTCGACTTGCGCCACGTCGATGAAGGCCGCGCTCGCGGCGATCGAGTTGAAGATGTAGACGCCGTCGATGTGATAGGAGACACCCGGCTGGGTGTTGGTGTTCTCGGGCGTTTCCGAACCGATGCCGCGGATCGAGATGATGCGCTCGCCGCCGCCGCTGCGGGCGACCACGAGACCGGGAACCGTACCGTTGAGGCCGGTAATGTCGTTGATGTTCGAGGCCTTGAGCGTTTCGGCGGTGATGGCGCTGACCGAAAGCGGCGCCTGTTGCAGGCTGACGTCGCGGCGCTCGGCAGTGACGACGATATCGGTAAGGCCTTCGGACGGCGCGGCGGCAGCGGTGGCTGCTGCTGCTGCGGCTTCCTCGGCGTGCGCGCTGCCCGATGCGAACGCGAGGAGAGAAACGCTCGAGGCGAGCGCGTAGGCGATTCGTGACTTGCTGATCATGGTAGCTCCCCGAACAAAGTCAGACCGATTCCCGGTTTTGCGGCTCGTGCTTGTGCTTGTGGCCGCTTGTCGGAAAATCTGGCGCGGGGAACGGACGCGGTCTTGTGCATTTGCGAATAAGTACTTGACCGTTGAAACCTGCGACGGAGGGCGAAGTTAGTACGAATCGCCGGTTTTCCAAGGCTTGTACGGGTTAACGAACAGGAGTTTTCCCGCAGCCCGCTTTCTTGCAATGCAAAATCGGCGGGGCATGGCGTCTTGCGTCAAGCTGCCGGGTGGTCTGGCGACAAGACCGGGCGCCGGAGGCATGGCAATGGCGGGATGAGTTCGAAGGTCGGCGGCGCAGGCTTTGATCACGCCGCCCCTCAGGGAGAAGCATGGCCATGACCACCGGCATCGCAGAAAGGCTCGCCACCCGTCCGCTCGGTTTGACGGGCATGGAGATCAGCCGCGTCGGATTTGGCGCCTGGGCCATCGGCGGGCCGGACTGGGCGGTCGGCTGGGGCGCGCAGGACGATGCAGATTCGATCCGTGCCATCCGCCATGCCGTGTCACGCGGAGTGAACTGGATCGACACGGCGGCGATCTACGGCCTTGGCCACTCCGAGGAGGTGGTCGCGCGCGCCCTTGCGGAGATGCCCGTTCACGAACGGCCCTATGTCTTCACCAAGTGCGGGCAGGTCTGGGATCCGAACGACCGCAATTCCAAGATTCGCGTCGGCCGCAAGGCGTCGATCGTGCAGGAGGCCGAGGATTCACTGCGGCGCCTGCGCGTGGAGCGGATCGACCTGCTGCAGATGCATTGGCCGGCAGAGGACGGCTCGGCGCTGGACGAATACTGGGGCGCCTTGCTGGAACTGAAGGCGGCGGGGAAGGTGAGGGCGGTCGGCCTGTCCAATCATGATGCCGGGCAACTGGCCGAGGCTGAGGGCATGGGCCATGTCGACACCCTTCAGCCGCCGCTTTCGGCGTTGAAGCGCGGTGCGATGGAACGGGACCTGCCATGGTGTCTTGCCCGGGATACCGGGGTGATCGTCTATAGCCCGATGCAGTCGGGCCTGCTTTCCGGGGCCTTCTCGGCCGAGCGCGCGGCGGCGCTTGCCGCGGATGACTGGCGTAGCCGCCATCCTGACTTCACCGGGGAAAATCTTGTTCGCAACCTGGCCGTGGCAGCGGCGATGAAGCCGGTGGCAGAGCGGCACGGGGTGTCGCAGGCTGCGGTGGCGGTTGCCTGGGTGCTGGCTGTTCCGGGCGTGACGGGGGCCATCGTCGGCGCGCGCAGCCCGGCGCAAGTGGACGGCTGGGTGGCCGCGGCCGGTCTAGTGCTGAGCGATGAGGACTTGGCCGGAATTGCCGCCGCCATTCGCGATTCCGGTTCGGGCTCCGGTCCCGTTCCCGGCTGATTTCCTTCTTTCCCTCGATCAGGACTCTCCATGAATCGCCTGCTTTCGCGCCTGAGCATCGACCCTTATCTTCTCCTGCTGGTCTCGACGGTGGGGCTGGCCTCGGTGCTTCCGGCGCGCGGGGTCTGGGCGGATGTGGCGGGCGGGGTGGCCGATGCGGGGATCGCGCTGCTGTTCTTCCTGCACGGCGCCAAGCTCTCTCGCGAGGCTATCCTCGACGGGGCGCGGGCGTGGAAGCTGCATCTGACGGTGGCCTGCCTGACTTTCGTGCTGTTCCCGCTGATCGGCCTTGGCGTGAGTGCCATTCCGGGCCTCGAACCCTCGCTGGCAACCGGGGTGCTGTTCCTGACCCTGCTGCCCTCGACGGTGCAGAGTTCGATCGCCTTCACCGCGATTGCGGGCGGCAATGTGGCGGCGGCGGTGTGCAGCGCCTCGTTCTCGAACCTTGCGGGCATTTTCCTGACCCCGGTGCTCACCGCGCTGCTCATCACCGGCAAGGCGCAGGGCTTCTCGACCGATCCGATCGTCACGATTTCGCTCCAGCTGCTGCTGCCGTTCGTGGCGGGGCACCTGCTGCGGCCGTGGATCGGGGGCTTCGTCCAACGGCACAAGAAGCTGCTGGGCTATACGGATCGCGGTTCGATCCTGCTGGTGGTCTATACCGCGTTCGGGGCCGCCGTGCTCGAGGGACTGTGGCAGAAGGTGACGCTTTCCGAACTGGCGCTCATCGCGGCGCTTTCGCTTGGGATTCTGGCGCTCGTGATGGTGCTGGGAAATGTGCTGGGCAGGCTGCTGGGCTTCAATCACGAAGACCGCATCGTCATCCTGTTCTGCGGCTCGAAAAAGAGCCTGGCGACCGGCGTGCCGCTGGCAGGCGTGCTGTTTCCCGCCGCGCAGGTGGGCGCGATCATCCTGCCGCTGATGTTCTTCCACCAGATCCAGCTCATGGTCTGCGCCGTTCTCGCCCGAAGGCTCGCCGCCAAGGCCGAAGAGCGGAAGGGCGACGGGGCGCTTTCTCCGGGGTGAATCAGGCTGCCACCGCCAGTTCCGCTCCACTGTGGAAGCGAGCCCGATAGTCGCCGGGAGTCAGGCCAAGTATCCGGCTGAACACGCGGCGAAACGCGGTGGCGTCCTCATAGCCCACCGACCAGGCGATCTGGTCGATCGAGCGCCGGGTGAATTCCAGCAGTTCGCGCGCCTTGCCGATGCGCAAGTGCTGGACGTATTCGGTGGGCTTCATCCCGGTCGCGCTCTTGAACCGGCGCTGGAGCGTGCGTTCCTCAAGCCCGGCCATATCCGCCATTTCGGCCACGCTGGCCGGTCGGCCGCCGCGTGACTGCAACCAGTGCTGCACCTTCAGGATCGCCTCGTCGCCATGCGTGAGTTTCGGCGCGAAGCTGGAATAGTGCCGCTGTTCGCGCCCGGCGGGATCGACGAGCAGGAACTTCGCGGTTTCGATCATGACGGTCGGGCCAAGCAGGCGGTCAACCAGCCGCACGCCCAGATCGGTCCAGGCCATGAGTCCGCCTCCGGTGATGATGTCACCGTCCTCGATCACGATCTTGTCAGGTTCTACGAGAACCTTGGGAAACCGCTCCCGGAAGTCCTGCGCGAAAAGCCAGTGCGTGGTTGCCGGACGGCCGTCGAGAAGCCCGGTTGCGGCGAGGATGAAGGCGCCGCCGCAGCTGGAGGCCAGCGTGGCGCCGCGTGCATGGTGCTCGCGCAGCCATCGGGCATAAGGGGCGGCTTCTTCCAGGCCGGCAGGTCCGGAAAGGCGGCCGGGGACTATCAGCACCGAAGGTTCTCCCGGCCGGTCCGCCGCGGTGTCGTGGCATCGCGCGAACTGGCCCTCTTCGCTGCGCATCCAGTGACTGACGCGAAGGGCCGGCCCGCCGCGCCCGGTGGAGAAGTGGGAAGCTATGGCGAAGAGGTCCGTAATTCCATGGATCATCGCCATCTGGCAGCCGTGGTAGAGTAAGAGGCCAACTTCCAGTTCAGGCCGCGAAGTCGGTTTCATCGTCGCGAACATCCTTTGTCGGTTTTGGCCTGCTCAATGTCGCAAGCGCCGCGCCCCGAACGGGACGGCAAAGCCTATCTCCAATCGTGCCCGGCGCAAAGACACCGACCCCGAAAGCAATAGAAGCCCAGGAGAAGTACGATGAGCAAGAACACCTACCTCGTTACCGGCGCTTCCGATGGCATCGGCGCGCTCTATGCCGACCGTCTGGCCCGTCGCGGGCATGACCTGATCCTCGTCGCTCGCCGCAAGGACAGGCTGGCCGATCTCGCCGCGCGGCTCGAGGCGGAAACCGGCGTCGCGGTGGAAGTGATCGCTGCCGATCTCGCGGTGGCCGAGGATCTGTTGCACGTGGAACAGCGGCTGCGCGCCGACGATGCGATCGTGGGCCTCGTCAATAATGCGGGCATCGCCAACGAAGGCTCGATCGTCGAAGCCGACCCCGACTATCTTTCGGGCATGATCGACCTCAACATCCGCGCCGTAACCCGCCTTTCGGCGGCGATCGCGCCCCGGTTGGCTGCTGCGGGAGAGGGGACCATCGTCAACATCACTTCCGTCACGGCGCTGATGCCGGATGCCTTCACGGCGGTCTATCCCGCCACGAAGGCCTATGTGCTGGCATTTAGCGAAGCGCTCGCCGCCGAACTCGGCCCCAAGGGCGTTCGCGTCCAGGCGGTTCTGCCGGGGATCACTCGCACCGCGATCTGGACCGATGAGAAGATGGCGACGCTTCCCGCGCACATGGTCATGGAAGCGCAAGACATGGTCGATGCCGCGCTCGCCGGTCTCGACATGGGAGAAGCGGTGACCATCCCGGCGCTGCCCGACATGGCGCAGTATGAAGCCTATCTGGCGGCGCGCCTCGCGATGCGTCCCAACCTTTCGCTTTCAACACCCGCGCTGCGCTACGGCGCGGTGGCGGCCAACTGAGGGAGCGTGTCATGATCCTTGGTCTCGATATCGCCCAGTTCACCGCACTCCATGTCGCGATCAGCTTGGTAGCGATCGCGACCGGGATCGTGGTCATGCTGGCCTTCGCATCGGGCCGCGTGAGAGTGCGGTTCCTCACAGGGCTCTTTCTCGTCACTACGGCGGCGACGACGCTCACCGGTTTCCTGTTTCCGATCCGCGCGATTACGCCGGCGCTCATTACCGGAATCGTCTCGACCCCGGTTCTCGCAGTCGCCTTCATTGCGGTCTACCGTTACGGGCTGAAGGGCCGCGCGAGGGCTATTTATGCTGTGAGCGCGAGCCTGGCGCTTTACCTCAACCTGCTGGCCTTCGTGACACAGGCCTTCCTGAAAGTGCCGTCGCTTCATGCTCTCGCTCCCCAAGGGACCGAGACTCCATTTCTCGCGGCACAACTCGCGACGCTCGCCGCCATGATCGCACTGGGCACCCGTACTTTCTCGGTCGCCCGCCGGACAGCCGCCTGACCCCTGTTTCGACACCTGCCTCCGCCTGAACCGGCCTCCGGCGGAGGCGCCATTTTGCCTTGCCAACCAAAAAGGCTGACAATCTGTGAAATCACGGCTTAACGGCCTTGCCATCGGCTCTTGCGCTGCTGCATGACGGGAACGTGCTTTCGCAGAAAACCCGATACGCCATCCGCGCCATGCAGCATCTTGCCGACAACTACGGGCAAGGTCCGATTCAACTCGCGCAGATCGCCGAAGCACAGAACATTCCCGCCAAATTCCTGACGACGATCCTGTCCGAACTGACCCGGTTCGGCATTGTCGATTCCCAGCGAGGCAAGGATGGCGGCTACCGGCTTGCGGTCTCCCCGATCGACATCACTTATGGCGATCTCATTCGCCTGATGCGCGGATCGCTCGCACTCGTGCCCTGCGCCAGTCGTTTCGCGCACGAAAAGTGCAAGAATTGCCTTGAAGAAGGTGAATGTCGCACTCGTGCCTTGATGCTGGAAGTGCGTGATCGCACCGCTGAACTGCTTGACGGCGTGCGTCTTTCTGACCGGATCGACCCCGTTCCCGCGCAGATCGACGAAGACGTCTAAGCGCGGAAGCGCCGCCCCGCGCGGCAAGTAAGTATCCATTTTATTTATATTTTTCGCGAAGCGATGCCGTCCGGATAGCCGGGCGGTCGATGGCTGCGATCCCTATTTGCCATCCTGTTCAAAGGGGGGAGCCATTCATCGCTTCGGCGTAAATAGATTTTGCTTTGGCGTGAAAACGAGAAACTTTCGGGTAGGCGTATTGTCAACTTATTAAGTTGAGAATACGAGTGCGGACGGCGGCAGGATAAAGCCGCGCTCGGAGGAAGATTCGCAATGTCTCAACCGTCATCGGACAACCAGCGATCGGGACTGCACCTCTCCAGGGATTCAGAGGGCACAAATCCCAAGGCGGCACCTCTTCAGGTAGTCGCCGATGCCCTGGATCAGATGCGCTACGGCGTCATCCAACTGACAGTCCACGATGGAAAGCTCGTTCAGCTGGACATCACTGAACGGCGGCGCTTCGCCTCGTAGGCGTGCGCTTCACCGGAACCTGACAGCCTGCCGCGCAGACCGGACCGCCGGATGTGAGGCCCTTCGAAAAACATAAGGGGGACTTCATGAGAAAGTTTATTCGCGGGCCGCTTCCGGCCCCGCTTCCACTCGCTTGCCTATCGTTCACGCTCATGCTGGCCGCGACGCCCGCATTGGCCGAGGAAGCCGCGGAACCGGTGGCGACGACGACATCGGTCAATGCCGACGGCACCGAAGAGGGACCGCCGACCTCGGTGGGCACGGGCGCCCACGATCGCGGTGGTGAGATCCTCGTGACGGCACGTCGCCGTCAGGAATCGAGCCAGGAAGTGCCTTTGGCGATCTCCGTGGTGGGCGGCGAGCATATCGACTCCACCGGCTCGTTCAACGTCGGCCGCCTCCAGCAGCTCACGCCTACACTGCAGTTCTATTCCTCGAACCCGCGCAACACGGCGGTCAACATTCGCGGTCTCGGAGTGCCGTTCGGCCTTACCAATGACGGTATCGAACAGGGCGTCGGTATCTACATCGACGACGTCTACAACTCGCGCGTCGCCTCGGCCACGTTCGATTTCCTCGACGTCGCCCAGATCGAAGTGCTGCGCGGACCGCAAGGCACGCTCTACGGCAAGAACACCACGGCCGGCGCGATCAACATCACGACGAACCAGCCCACCTTCGACTTCGAAGGCAAGGCCGAAGTCTCGATCGGCAACTACAACTTCAAGCAGGCCAAGGCCGCTGTTTCCGGCCCGCTGACAGACAAGCTGGCGGCACGCATTGCCATCTCCTCGACTGACCGTCGCGGCACGATCTACAATGTGACGACCAACCAGTGGATTCAGAGCCAGGACAACCTCGGCCTGCGCGGCCAGTTGCTCTGGAAGCCGACCGACACGCTGGCGATCACGCTTGCAGGGGATTTCAGCACGCAGGATGCGAACTGCTGCGGTTCGGTCTACGTCCGCACCGGTACGACCCAGCGTGCGCTCAACCGCCAGTTCGCCGCGCTTGCCGCAGCGCAGGGCTATGCACCGCCCAGCACCGATCCTTTCGACCGTCTTACCGATCTCGACACGCCGCTGAAGGCGAAGAACAAGATCGGCGGCGCTTCGCTGCGCGTGAAGTGGAATCTCGGCGCGGGCGAACTGACCTCGGTCACCGCCTGGCGTTTCTGGGACTGGGATCCGTCCAACGACCGTGACTTCACCGGCCTGCCGATCGTCTCCCTGTCGCAGAACCCCTCGCAGCAGGACCAGTATACGCAGGAACTGCGCTACAACTACAGCAGTGACAAGATCGACTTCGTCGTCGGTGCCTTCGGCTTCTACCAGCGCATCGATACGCAGGGCACCGAAGCGCAAGGCGCCGCCGCCAGCCGCTGGAGCATCAATCCGGGCAACGACTCCGTCGTCCCGCCGGGCTCATCGGGCTGCGGCCCCACGACGTCGAACCAGCTCGCCTGCGATCCTTCGGTGCTGAACGGCCTGGTTGCCTACAACACGCAGTATCTCAAGAACACCAGCGCTGCGCTGTTTGGCCAGTTGAGCTGGCATCTCACGCCGGAACTGACGCTCCAGCCCGGCGTGCGCCTGAACTATGACAAGAAGGAAGGCTACTACCAGCGCCGCGTCTTCGATGGGCAGGGCAATGAACTGCTGCTCGGTCAGGCGTCCTATACGCCGCGCCAGACCGCGCAGTTGGCGATCTACACCCCGCAGGAAATCTCGCCCGAATTCAGCGACTGGAACTTCAGCTACGATTTCAACGCAAGCTACAAGATCACGCCGGACGTGCTGTTCTATGCAACTTACGCAAAGAGCTTCAAGTCGGGCGGTATCAACCAGAACGGCGTGCCGGTCGACCTTCAGAACAACCCGATT